>NZ_LSSO01000150.1:0-38365 GCF_001645205.1 Brevibacillus sp. SKDU10
TCTGTAAGGAGTCCTTCGTCATAATATCTTTGGTAAAAACTAGAGCTGTTTCCAAACAGTAAATCTAGCATCAATTTTGTCGTTAGTTCCCGTTTTAGCAGCTCTTCACCAAATAATTGGTTTTTCGCTTCTTTAAATCCGATGTATATTTTAGGGATTGCCACGGAAAGATGGGCTTCCACAAGCTTTTCACCCACTTCAAGCGGTTCCTCTGGGAAAAAGCGTTCAATGATCGGGGCTGGTGGAAAATTTTTCGCTTGCTGATTACTACGAATCAATTCGCCAATCTGATCTTTATCAAATCCTCCCACCACAAATAACACCATATTGCTTGGATGGTAAAAGGTCTCATAGCATTGATACAGCATGTCTTTTGTGATCGGTGTAATGGTTTCGATTGTTCCAGCGATCTCGATTCGTACCGGATATTTTTGATACATGGCTTTCAACAAATTAACATATACTTTCCAATCCGGATTATCATCGTACATTTGAATTTCTTGGCCAATAATTCCTTTTTCTTTTTCAACGCTTGCTTCAGAAAAATAGGGTTCCTGTACGAAATCCAGCAATATCTTCAAATTCTCCTCTACTTTATCCGTAGAAGAAAAAAGGTAAGCTGTCCGGTTAAAGCTGGTAAATGCATTATAAGAAGCACCGTTGCGGGAAAAATCCTGAAATACGTCACGATCTTCCTTTTCAAATAGCTTATGCTCCAAAAAATGGGCAATACCATCAGGTACATTGATGGTCTCCTGGTTATTTAATCGGAAATGGCTATCATTTGAACCATAACGGGTTGTAAAAACTGCATAGGTCTTGCTAAAGCCTTCCTTTGGCAACAAATAGACTGATAAGCCGTTTGGCAGTTTTTCATGATAGAGTGTTTCATTTAACTGATCAAATGTTACTGTTTTCACCCTATTCCCCACCCTTCTTATCGCGTAGTAGATAAATCGTATCGAGTTCAATTTTTTTAGCTACATTGACAACATCCTGCACGTTCACTTTTTCAATCTCAGACAGCAGGGTTTGTAAATCACGGTTTCTGCCGCTTATGACTCCGTTATAGGCAAAATCCACCATCATTCTACCGCTATCAAGCAATTCTTTAAATTGATTGTACAAGGTAGCTTTCGTCATATCCATTTCTTCCTGACTGATCTCGCCATTTTCCATCATCGTCATCTGTTCCTTCATGATGGTGACCGCTTTTTCATAATTATTGACATCAATACCTGACATCATCATAACTACGCCTTTATGGCTTTCCAAACGAGACACGGCATAATAAGCCAAGCTAGCCTTTTCACGTACATTTAAAAAGAGCTTGGAATGCGGGAATCCACCTAAAATCCCGTTATACACAAGCAAGGCAGGATAATCGTCGTCTTTATATACAATATTGGTACGGCATCCTATGTTTAGCTTAGCCTGATTTACATCCATGCGATCTACAATTGTTTTTTGTTCAGTAACCTTCTTAGAGACCTGCTGAATGCTTAGATGGCTTTTATGCTGGGAGGGTAGCTGAAGATGCTTCTTACATAAAGCGGTGATCTCCTCCTCCTTAACATCACCCACTACAAAGACTTCAACAGGGTTGTTATTTATGATTTGATGATAATAATCGGTAAGTGAAGCCGCATCAAGCTTGGTTACATTATCTATCGTGCCGAATGCTGAAATAGCATATGGTTCACCCTTAAACATTTCTTCCGTAATCCGTTGATTTGCGTATCTCATTTTATCATTAACGATGCTTTCAATTTTTTTCGTTAAGGATTTTTTCTCTGCTTCAACATACGTGCTGTCAAACTGGTCGTTAACCAAATAGGGACGAGTAAGGATATCGCCAACAAACTCTATCGCGTCTTCAACTAATGACTGGCTTCCGCTTAAATATTTTTCATTTGGAACCTCCATATATAGCTGTAGGAGTTGGCGCTCCCCTTTTTTGGCTACATCAACGTCAAAAATAGCTCCATACAAATAATCAAGATGCTGACGAAGCTTTTGAGGTTCAGGAAAACGAGCTGTTGCACGCTTTAACACCATGGCAAGCAAAGCGGTTTTCGATGCATTTTCCTCCGTTAATTCCTGTTCAATATTTACGATCATCGTAATTGATTTAAACTTTTCGGTCTGTAAAATATGTAGATTCATGCCATTTACCTGAGATTTCGTAAAGGCAATCTCCTGTGCCTTTTCAGCCATATGATTCGTCTCCCTCCTTATTTACGTACCTATTTTTTATTTTACCCAAAATAGGTAGCTTTCAGCAAAATGATTACATCAAATGTATGCCACACAACTGTACTCTTATACATCGTAGCTCATTCCAACAAAAAAGACTGATGAGCGAAAAACTCAACAGTCTTTTCTGTAATGCCCTTCCTTATAAATCACTTGTATCCCAATCGTTAAGCATCTCCAAACTAGTATCGCTAGAGTCAAAACGACCACAGTCCGGATTTAAGCAGAGAATGCCATGTAATTGATTGTCCAAAAACACATGACCATTTGCAAAACCACAGTATGGACATTCCCACATTTTGATACACCCCTTATGCTTTTTATCTCAAAGTAGTGTACCCATTCCCTGTCTAGGATATAAGTATGGCATATATCATATCCTTTTACTTCGTCGATTCGATTTCAATCGTTTCCAGATATTTAAGGAAAAAATAAGGATTAACCGCTTTACCTGTCTGATTGCTGTACAGGCCAAAATGCAGGTGAGGAGAAAACATACCTGTAGTTTCCATCGGTCCGTACCCCGTATCGCCTACAAAGCCAATTAACTGACCTGCTTTAACAGGACTGCCCACCTTTATTTCAGGAGCAAAAGCGCTCAAATGGGCATAGTACACCCGATACTTACCAGAGGAATGTGTAATATTAACTCTCCATCCCCCCATGCTATTCCACCCTAAGCGATTAATGACTCCATTCGTTGATGAAAAGACAGGGACTCCATGAAAAGCCATTATATCAATGCCTTCATGATTTCTACCTTGAGCTTCTGCGCCCCATGTTCGTTCATCCCCATATGTATTGTAAACCTGTTCATACCATGTACCCTTTTGCAAAGGGAAAACACTTTGCTTAGGGGCTAAGGCTCGATCAATGTTCCCTAGATATTGCTGCTTAGATTGTATGTCTAATGGTTTCCATGTCTGATTATACATACTAATCACTGGAATAGTCAGCTTCATTCCCTGACTTATCTCTTCCTTTGTCAGACGAGAAGCATTCTTTATTGACGAAATGGGCACACCAAATTTTTGACTAATCGACCATAACGAGTCCCCGGCCTGTACCGTATAAGTTGCTGGAGTGGCTTTAGTAGCCACCATCGCTACCTTCGATTGTTCATTATAATTTACCTGATAGCCTAATAATTCACTTATCGAACGTAAGGGGACTAAAATACGTCCTTCCTTTACTATAGGGGAAACATCTAGGCTATGCTTTTTTCCATTCCCCCAAGCTGTTTTTTGATTCACCCGATAAGTGTATTCGTTTGTTTTTGTCTTAATAAATACTTGCTTCGTTGATGCCTGATAAGTGACTTGTGCCTTAGTAGCTTCTGAAACGGCTCGAATCGGCACCAGCATACGATTATTCACAATTTGTGGTTCTACATCTGTTTTTAAACCCTTTCCATCTACCATAAGAAAAACACGTGGCACAGAAGCAGCCTGTACTTGCATAGGGTTAATCCAGGAAATGGATAACAAGGCAGTACCCACCAGACTCCTTACTAACCATCGGCTCGTACTCCTTCGTAATCTGTTCATGTAAATATCCTCCTTATCCAAGTCAAACTTGTCCCATTATCCCATAGGTTACAAAAGGGTATCTATGCATAATTACTGGTAAAAAGTAGCCTAACAAGAAAAACCACCCTTCCGAACGGAAAGGTGGTCATTGATTTTTTAGCTATATTTACCTATCACATACATGTAGATTCTTATTAGAAATAGATAAATAACGTTTACTAACGAGAACCTGTTTCATATGGTTCACCACTTGCTTTTGGAGCGCGTGATTTACCAACAAGACCAGCAAGTACCAAGATCGTCAATACGTATGGCAGCATGTAGATAAATTCAACTGGAATGTATTTGGTAAGTCCAAATACTTGTACAAGTGTTTTAACAGCTTGGGCTAATCCGAAAAACAGAGCTGCCCCCATAGCACCTACTGGATGCCACTTACCAAAAATCATCGCTGCAAGTGCAATAAAACCTTGACCAGAAATCGTATTGTGAGAGAAGTTTGATGTTGTTGTTAAAGCAACAGTTGCTCCACCCAACGCTGCCAAAGCTCCACTCAGCATAACCGCAATGTAACGAACACGATATACATTAATACCGGCTGTATCAGCGGCACGCGGATGTTCCCCTACAGAGCGAAGTCTTAAGCCAAACTGAGTTTTAAACAGTACGAACCAAACGATTGCCACTGTAATAAATGCCAAATAACTGGTAGGATATGCTTGGAATAAAGCACGACCCAGGAAAGGAATTTCACTTAAAAACGGGATGTCCCATTTGGAAAATACAACGCTCAATGTTTTGGTTTGACCAGCACCATCAAAAATGATTTTGGTAAGATATACTGCCAAACCTGTTGCCAAGAAGTTAAGAGCAACACCACTTACTACTTGATTGGATTTAAACGTAATCGAAGCCGCTGCATGTGGCAGGGAGAAAATAATACCACCAATACAAGCCGCGATTAAACCAATCCAAGGTGCGTACGGCGCTGGCTCCATAAAGTAAGTAACAACCGCTCCAATGAAAGCTCCCATTACCATGAGGCCTTCCAGCGCAATGTTAACTACCCCGGAACGTTCAGAAATAACACCGCCAAGTGCCGCGAAAATGAGGGCTGTGGAAAATACGATCGTGTCATGTAAGAGATCGCCACCAATGGTTAGCCATTGCATCTTTACAGCACCTCCTTCTTATTCTTCTTAGATAAAACAGGTTTTAAAATAAATCTAACAATGCCATGAGCTGCAACGAAGAAGATTACAGAGGCAATTACCACGCGAATTAACTCTACTGGTACGCCTGCTCCCATCTTCATTCCATTTGCTCCAAAGGACAATATTCCAAATAAAATAGCACCTAATACTACCCCAATTGGAGTATTACCACCAATTAATGCAACTGCGATTCCATCAAAGCCATACCCAGGCTGAGCGGCCATAATAGCTTGATAATGGAACACCCCTAGAATTTCAACGGCTCCACCCATACCTGCCATACAACCTGAAATAAACATAGCTTTAATAACGTTATTATTTACATTCATACCAGCATATTGAGCTGCATGCGGATTAAAGCCTGTCGCGCGAAGCTCAAAGCCCGTTTTTGTTTTCCAAAGAACAATAAAGAAAAGGACAGCTAAAACAAGAGCAAGTAAAGTTCCCCAATGCATACGTGCGCTTTCAAACATTTGAGACAGCCAGTCAATTGCAATAGACGCTGATTCCTTAATATCTTCAGAACGCTGTTGTCCTTCTGGAACCAATGTAGTCACCAGAATAAAGTTCACCATATACAAAGCAATCCAGTTCATCATGATTGTAGTAATAACCTCGTGGACACCACGTGCAGCTTTTAACCAACCTGCAAAAGCCGCCCACAGCCCACCGACAATTGTACTGACAATAATGGTTAGTGGAGCATGAATATAGGCAGGTAAGTCCAGCTTTACACCAAGGTAAACAGCTGTAACCATACCCATCATGAATTGACCCTCTACTCCGATGTTAAAAAGTCCTGTACGGAAAGCAAAGGCAACAGCCAATCCACTAAAAATCAAAGGGGTGATCTGGCGAATCGTTTCACCAAAATTATAGGCGTCACCAAATACTTTCTTGACCAGAGAACCATAGGCTAACAATGGATCAAATCCACCTGCTAGCATCGCAATCGCCCCGACGATGAGTCCAAGCAGAATCGCAACAACAGGAACGATGAAAGAATCCTTCGTAAAAATCTTAAACACACTATTCATCCTGTTCGCCTCCTTGAATGCGTTTTCCACCTGACATCATCAACCCGAGCTCTTGTTCACTCGTTGTTTTCGGATCAACAATACCAACGATTTCACCTTCATAAATAACAGCGATACGATCGGAAACATTGCGTATCTCATCCAGCTCAAACGAAATGAGTAGAACCGCTTTTCCATTATCACGTTGTTCAATTAAGCGCTTATGAATGAATTCAATCGCACCTACATCCAGCCCACGTGTTGGCTGAGCTGCAATCAACAGATCAGGATTCTTGTTCACTTCACGTGCAATAATCGCCTTCTGTTGGTTACCACCCGACAGAGCGCGTGCTAGTGTATGTATCCCTGGCGTACGAACATCGAATTCTTCAATTAGCTTTTCGGCATGTTTGTTAATCGCATCATAATTCAAGAATCCATTTTTATTAAATTCAGGGTGGAAATAAGTCTCTAGAACAATGTTTTCAGCCATGCTAAAATCGAGAACTAAACCATGCTTATGTCGATCCTCTGGTATATTAGATAGTCCTGATTCAGAAATAAAACGCGGAGTTTTATTGGTTAAGTCCTTACCATTTAAAGTTATTGAGCCTTCCTGACACTTACGTAGCCCCGTTAACACTTCAATCAATTCAGACTGACCGTTACCGTCAACGCCCGCAATTCCAAGAATTTCACCAGCCTTAACATCAAAGCTGATTTTATTTAGGGCATTAACTCCACGATTACCCATTGCTGTTACATTTTTCACAGATAGACTTGCTTCTTTAGGATTAGCAGGCTTTTTATCTACAGCAAACGTTACGTCGCGCCCAACCATTTTGGAAGCCAATTCATCTGGATTTGTATCTTTAATAGCTAGAGAGTCGATCGTCTTACCACGGCGAATAATGGTGACACTATCACAAATTGCCATAATCTCTTTCAGCTTATGGGTGATTAAGATAATCGTTTTTCCTTCTTTAACCAAATTACGCATAATCTCTATTAACTCGGAAATTTCCTGCGGTGTAAGAACAGCCGTTGGTTCGTCAAAAATGAGGATATTAGCTCCACGGTACAAGGTTTTAAGAATCTCAACACGTTGTTGCATCCCTACTGAGATGTCTTCAATCTTTGCATACGGGTCAACCTTGAGCCCATACTGTTCAGATAGTGCTTGTACCTTTTTAGCCGCTGAATTGATATCTATCTTCAAACCATTCTTTGGTTCTTTTCCTAGAATAATATTTTCCGTAACGGTAAACGGTTCGACAAGCATAAAGTGTTGGTGAACCATTCCAATACCCAATTCGTTAGCAACATTTGGACTGGTGATTTTCACTGGTGTTTCATTAAGTAAAATCTCACCCTCATCAGGCTGATACAACCCAAATAGAATATTCATTAGAGTTGATTTACCAGCGCCATTTTCACCTAAGAGCGCGTGAATCTCGCCTTTTTTTACTTTAAGTTGAATATTATCATTTGCAATAATTCCTGGAAAGCGCTTCGTTATTCCGCGCATTTCTACTACCGTTTTTACATCTTTCATTTCACTCACCCCGTTTTTCTGGGTAATAATCCAAAGTAACTCTGCACAAGGCAACAACAAGGCTAGTCATGAAACTAGCCTTGTTGCTTATTTTCTTCAACAAATAAAATAACTAGATCAATTACTTAACAGCTTTTTCTGGAACTTTAATTTCGCCACTTACAATTTTAGCTTTAAATTCATCAACTTTTTTCAGTACTTCAGCCGGCACATTGATAGTAGAAGTAGATGCTAAACCTACGCCGTCTTCAGCGATACCTAGGTTAACAGCTTTTCCACCTTCCCATTTGCCTTCAGCCATATCTTTGGAAACTTTGTAAACAGCTTCGTCTACTTTTTTCACCATAGAAGTTAAAGTGATTTCGTTACCAAAGTTAAGAGATTGGTCTTTGTCTACACCGATAACCCAAACGTTTTCGCCTTTTTTCTTACGATCAGCAGCTTCGTTGAATACACCGTCGCCAGTAGCACCAGAAGCATGGAAGATGATATCTACACCCTGTGCATACATACCAGAAGCAGTGGATTTACCTTGGTCTGGCTTATCAAATGCACCTGTGTAGATAGATATTACTTGAGCTTCCGGATTAGCGGCTTTTACACCAGCAAGGAAACCTGCTTCAAAACGTTCAATAACAGGAATTTTAACACCGCCTACGAAACCAACCTTTTTGGTTTTCGACATTTCAGCAGCTACAACACCTGCCAAGAAAGCACCTTCTTGCTCTTTGAACAATACGGATGCTACGTTTGGAGCATCAACTTGCGCGTCGATGATCGCTAGTTTCGCATCTGGGTTTTGGTCAGCAATTTTCTTAATTGGTTCAGCCATCATGAAGCCAATACCCCATGTCAGATCCCATTTTTCCTTAACAAAGTTGTTCAAGTTTGGTACGTAGTCAGCATCGCCATTACTTTGAGCATAGTTTGTTTCAATGCCCGTGTCTTTGTTTAGTTTCTGTAGAGCTTCCCATGCACTTTGGTTAAAGGAGTTGTCGTTAACACCGCCAACATCAGTAACCATACCAACCTTTGCAGAAAGTTTCTTGTCTGCCGCTGGAGAAGCGCTTTCTTTACTAGGCTCAGTTGGTTGAGCTTTACCGCAACCAGTTAGCACCAGTGAAAGACTCAGGGTTGCCACGGAAAGAACAGATAGGATCTTTTTCATGCTTGTGATACCCCCAATTATCAGTTTTTATGTAGACAAGAAAATATCAGACTATCAAATTTGGGTGATGATTCAGGAGCTTGGAGAGAGCACTTCATAAATAAAAAACGATAACTTGTTTATTTTGTTCTCTACCAATTCCTATTGAGGAAAAAACACCCATTTTCGACATGATTCCAATATTTTCGCCAGCCCGTAGAAATTTTACCCCATGTAAGAAGCGATATGCAAGCGAATTTTTTATTCTATCATTCGGAATATGTTAGTTTTCTTAATCTTTAACATAAAAAACCTTTTAAGAGATTTGTGATTCAGATGATGGTCGTGGAATTCGTACCTCTCGTGGTTTGCTCCCCTCGTATGGACCAACAACTCCTTGGGCCTCCATCATATCTATGAGCCGAGCAGCTCTCGTATAGCCAACACGCAGTCTTCGTTGCAATAGAGAGGCTGATGCTGTCTGAGCTTCTGCCACAACCTGTACGGCCTGATCATACATTTCATCATCCATGACCATTTGTGGCTCCTCGCTTATTTCCTCGGGAATCATTTCTTCACTGTATTTTGCTTCCTGCTGTTCCTTCACAAAGGATACGACATCTTCTACTTCCTTATCTGCAACAAAAGCCCCTTGTACGCGGGTTGGTTTGGAGGCTCCCATAGGTAAGAAAAGCATGTCTCCGCGCCCAAGTAATTTTTCTGCGCCTCCCATATCTAAAATAGTTCGAGAATCGGCCATAGACGAAACTCCGAAGGCAATTCGCGATGGAATGTTCGCCTTTATCACCCCCGTAATTACGTCAACAGAAGGCCTCTGGGTCGCAATTAAAAGATGAATTCCAGCTGCGCGAGCCATCTGAGCTAATCGACAAATGGCATCTTCTACCTCTCCTGGAGCTACCATCATTAAGTCGGCCAGCTCGTCCACTATCACAACGATATAAGGTAGGGGAGCCGTATGTTGCCCTTGTTCTGCGCTTTTCACCATTTGGTTGTACATTTCTATGTTGCGACAATTCGATTTAGAGAACAAATTGTAACGTCTTTCCATTTCTACCACTACTTTTTTTAAAGCTACAGAAGCACGTTTTGGATCAGTTACAACAGGCGCTAACAAATGTGGTATACCATTATAAACATTAAGTTCTACCATTTTCGGATCTATCATCATTAATTTCACTTCGTTCGGTTTTGCGCGCAATAAAATACTCATAATAATCCCATTAACACATACTGATTTACCACTTCCTGTAGCTCCAGCCACCAATAAATGGGGCATTTTTGCTAAATCTGCCAAAATCGGCTCACCAGAAATATCGCGTCCTAAAGCTACAGTTAATTTGGCTTCTGAATCTTTGCATTGTGGACTTTCTAAAACCTCTCGCAGTGTTACCAACGAAATCTCACTATTGGGAACCTCAATACCTATGGCAGATTTGCCGGGTATAGGAGCCTCAATTCGAATGTCTTTTGCTGCTAAGGCTAAGGCTAAGTCATCAGTTAAACTTACGATACGACTTACTTTTACCCCAGTAGCAGGTTGTACCTCATAACGTGTTACGGCTGGACCGCGATGGATTTCAGAGACAATAGCGCTCACACCGAAGCTTTTCAGCGTTTGCACTAGCTTAGCTGCATTTGAGGCATGATCTACGTCTTTTTGTTGACCAGTGTTCTTCGGTCTTGATAGCATGGACAAATCAGGGATTATATAAGTACTTTCAAGCTGACTATCCTCTGTTTGAAAATTTACCGTCACATCCGGCATATCTTCTCCTTGAGAATCAGCCTTTGTTTTAATCGTGATCTTGGCTGATGTTTCTGTTTTGTTTGGCAGATTTGTCATTTCCTGCTCTGGAAGAGTCTCTACTCGCTCTGTGAAATCTTTTATCACAGGTGAGACCATCGCTGGTTCACTATCCATTTGCTCTTCCCAAGGGGTGCTGTTATCTACAATCACTGGCGGTGGAGCCTCTATCGAACTGGCATGCTCCACGTTTGATCCATTCCCGAGCTTTTCCTCTGATTTTTTCTTTTCTTTTTCTTCTTGTAAAAGCTGCATGGATTCTTTAACTGATTGCTTTGTTTTCAGATAACCCGCGGACAGCTTTCCTCGAATGATATTGAACAGATCTACATAGGAAACCTGGAAGATAAACATGATGCCTATCAAAAAGAAAAGGCCAACAACAAGACCTGTTCCAACTGTGCCAATTAACGCATTGGTTACTGTAAATAAAACAGCTCCGATCATTCCCCCGCCGACGCTTACGGTCGATACTCTCTGCTTCTGATCCTCTAAAATTCTCTCCCAGGTGAGCTGAATCATATTTTGATCAAAACGTCCACTACCGGATAAAAGCTCATATAACAACAGATGGTCCCATAATAGAATTCCCATGAAAATGATGAAAAAACCGAACATTCTTGGACTCATTCTGGGGAGTTTTCGAACGAACATCATATATACAGAAATCACAATAAGGGCAACAGGTATCAGAAAATCCCATGATCCTGCAAACATGCGAAATAAAAAGGAAAGGACTCTTTGACCTAACCAACCACTCTCCAAAAGACCGATCACACTGAGACAGATTATAATAAGACCAATCAGTTCCAGCTTAATGATCGAGGCCCATGCCGATGGGGATGTTTTTCTCTTTCTTCTACTCATGGCACGCTTGCCTCCTTTACGTATGATTACTTTTGCTTTTCCAGTCCCCTTGTAACATTCCCTTTTGACAGCGAGAATCCCTGCTTTAAGGGAACAAAAACAGCCGGAGTTGGTGCGTCCGGCTGTTTTTGTTATCTTAATTAGTATACCACAGGAAATTGTTACAAATACAAACTACTAACAAAATTCCTTTCTTAATCAAATGAAGGACGAAATTTAACGGTTTGCCCAGGTGCATAAGCTGGATTGACATAGTCATGAGGATTAGGACTAATCAGACGTACAATTTTTCCTTCATAGGAATTAATAGGCTCTATCAGCATGACTGCCGCTCCCATTTGGATTTCCTGAATTTGCTGCTTTTCCACCTGCTCCTGGTTATCAAATATGAGCTCCATTGGCATAGCAGAGTAAATAATCATTGAAGAACACCTTCTTTATTACGTCTTTCCTCAATAAGTTCATTTAGTTTCTTTAACGCTTTACCAAGTCCACCTACTTCATTAATTAATCCATACTTAACCGCATCAGAGCCAATTACATTGGTTCCAATATCTCGGGTTAATTCACCTGTACGTAGCATGAGATCACGGAATTTCTCCTCTGTAATATCCGAATTGCGAGCGACAAATGAAACCACTCTATCCTGCATTTTATCCAGATACTCAAAGGTTTGTGGTACACCAATAACAAGCCCCGTTAATCGAATCGGATGGATTGTCATTGTCGCTGTCTCAGCAATATAGGAGTAATCACCTGCAACAGATATTGGCACACCGATAGAATGCCCCCCACCAAGTACGAGGGTAACAACAGGCTTCGATAAGGATGAAATCATTTCGGCTAAAGCAAGGCCCGCTTCAACATCGCCACCCACTGTATTTAAGATAACCATAACACCTTCAACCTTTTGGTTTTGTTCTGCTGCCACCAATTGGGGAATGATATGCTCGTATTTCGTTGTTTTATTCTGAGGTGGTAATTGAATATGCCCCTCTATTTGGCCGATGATTGTCAGGCAGTAAATATTGCTTTCCAATTGAGGTACGTTAGTCTGGCCAAGCTGAGTAATATTGTCTATTAGACGTTTTTTAGCCTCATCTGAAGGCTCCTGCTGTGGTGCTGTCGTATTTGGCTGCTCTTGAGATCTTGATCGGTCTGGTTGTATTTGGGGTGTTTGCGGACTCTCCTCATTATTGATTCTATTCATTGTAAATGGGGGCTTACGCAAATAATCTTTAGGATCCATCTGGCTAACGACCTCCTTTATGCTAGTTGTAGTATGGGTTAGCCTTACCGAATTCATGCATTGATGGAAAAGCTAGCCTGCTTATAAAATTGTTCACATGAGTCAAATCCTTGTAAAAAAACACCCCTTTCATATTTGATGGCAAATTCAGCCAATCATCCATGACAGGAGTGTTTTTATCGTCTATTTACTCTCTAAGCCTTTATTTAATTTTTCGCTTGCCTTAGCAGGAATCTCTGATATTTGTACCTCAGTATAGGAAACTACTTGATCAGGCTTCACATACACTTTAAGATACGCCTTTTGACGCAATTGTTTAAGACCAATAAATGTAATCGTCTTTTCCATTCCATCCTTATCATATCCAGTTAACGTATATTCGTACGAGTCTGAATTTGATACTTGTTTACCTTCTCCAATGATCTGGACATAATAAAGGTCTGCACCTATTTTTTTGAATCGATTGTCTTCAAAAAGATAATATAAACCGCCTAAAACGACCAAGAAAACTAAAATCCCAATAATTGCCTTCTTCATTTCCATTCTCCTCTATACGAATTCTCTTGCAATCAGTATAAGGGAGTCTTAGCCAATGTAACATTGAATATCCTTTCATCAATATTACATTTTTGTAAGATAGGCAAATATCTGCTATCTAGAAACCGTTGATCCTTTTAAAAGGGAAGCAAGCGGGAGAGCAAATTCAGGAATCCCCGCAGCATAAGGAGTATATTCATATAAGCCAAAATAAATGATTACGGAATCTCCTTTTACATAAAACGCTTGTTGATCACTAATAGTTTCGAACGGTGTTAGTAAATACCCATATTTTTGTTGAAATTGTTTCTTTATTTGTTGTGAAATCTCTGCTTTATAATCAGGGTTTTCTTTGAGAAGGTCTTGCAGCGAAAGAATTTTACCTGTTTTGATATCGATTGTGTAAGCAACCCGATCAACCATTCCGTGTGCTCCGCCCGTATATGTATACTGATCAAAAACGACGCTAATTAATCCGTTTTGATTATAGGTAATCTCGTAATCAAGTGAGTAATCATAAGGATTTTCACCCTCTCTGATCTCCATAGAAGCTTGAGAACCCATTTCAAAGGTTTCAAGTGCAACCTTTTCTAGCTGATCGTTTATTTTCCGTTGAATTTCTACATTGGAAGAAAGCCATGTTAATTGCGGATATTGTATCGATATGTTTGTATTATTTCTGTTGATTTTCAGTTCTTTATTATCGAATTGCAGGTCATTTTCGGATACAAAATGGGTGCTTACAGCTTTCGTAACGGAATCCTGTGAAATAGAAAAACCCATGTTTTCACAGATAACCCGCAATGGTACCAGTATGGAAGAGTCCTTGATTCGAGGGGCTTCCTCCATAAACAGCTTATGTCCATTTACGAGATAGGCATTATCTTCTACCTTCATTACTATTTCCTTTTTTGAAGATAAGATTGAAATACGTTTTGTTTGGGGCTCGTAGTATACATGAAATCGGAAATCGTTGCGTAACGTATCTAATGTTACAAATGTAGTTCCCTTGATGACTTCTCCGGCACTACTAAGCAGTTTGGTGTCGACAAATACATCAACCTGCTTAGTAGATTCTGCCCAGACAGAATTTGCACTGAACGTAACGCAATGAAGCATTGCTGCTACCATCAAAATATACCCTCTTGTTTTTCTCATACAAATCTCTCCTTTATGTACAGAACCATTCCTTCTTTTTCCATGTCACGAAAAGGACAGTATATCACATGTGATGCTTGTTTGTACTCCTTCATTTGTATTTCACTTACCTCGGTACAGCTTTTATTATTACTTTTCCAGGTTAGCTTCTTCTCCTAAAAACAACGACCCATCAACGAAATCTTGACAGGTCGTTCATACTGTATCCCTGTTCCCACAGGCCATATATTTTATGCCTCTTTAAGAAGAAATGATTAGACTACCTGCATGACTTCTACATTTATTCACCCTTAACCACTCCTGTCGCTTCCAATGCTCGCATATCATTAAAATGATCCCTATAAGTCTGATAAATAAGTCTTCTTTATCCGTAACGAATAAGACGTACTAATCAGACTGCTATTTAAATCGCTTCAATCCAGCCAGTGATTTGGCTGTAAATTCATCCTACCCAAAATTCCATTCCACACCGGTTACAAATCAATTACCTTTTGTTTTGGTACGAGTAAATTTGAACACTTCATCCGCTGCCCTCTCACGGCCTCCAGACTTAAGAAATGATTGACTGATTTTTTTTGCTTTCTCCTGATAAATTGGATTTTGCAAAACCTCGTGAACAGCTTGTTTAATATCCTCTGGTGATAGATTTTCAAAATCTAACAGAACCCCTGCTCCAAGCTCCTTCACCCGTTGTGCTATCGTAGGTTGATCATTCACAATGGGAAGCATAACTAACGGTACTTCAAAATAAAGCGATTCACTTATGCTATTCATACCACAATGACTAATAAACACATTTGTGTGACGTAATACGTCTATTTGAGGGACATAATGACGTACTATAAAGTTATCTGGTATATCCCCTAATTCTTCTATTGTTGTATTCTTTCCAATGCTAAGTACTACCTTACCATCTACGTCTTTTAAAGCCGTAAAGCATTTTTGATAAAGCTCGAGCTGTTGGTTTACGATCGTTCCCATAGAGATGAAGATGACTTGTTTTCCTTTTAACTCATCAATGGGAAAATCACCAAGGTGACTGCTATCTGGTATTGAAGGACCTACAAAAATATAGTTGTCATTAAACTGCTCACTATTTCTCTGGAAATAAGAAGAAGTGAACACAATATTTAAATCAACTGGCCCAGGATTCGATAAAAAAAATCCCGGAAATGGAACTTTATATTTGCTTTCTAATTGCTTTTTACGTTCTTGTATTTTTTCCAATTGTAAAAAATTTTGAAGCGTAGCCAGCCTCTCTAGCTTCCCTTTTTCATCATCTGAGTCTGTTAGTGTCATATTTTCATGAGGATCATTTGAAAAAGCAAATGTAGTCCAAGTAGCAATGGATAATAACTTACATTGGTGAGCAATCCAGGTACCTACCATCGTTTGTGCATCGTATAAGAGATAGTCATATGTCTCATTTGTAATTTCGTTCAGTATGGTATCCGTTATCATTTCCATGGCATGTAGAAATTGCAGGAAAAACTCCACCGGCTGTGAATTCAGAAGATAATTGATTTCTTGAAGTATTTCTTGTGCTCTTTGATCCACAGGCCGAAATATAGCTCCTGTTTGTTCAATTTTCTCTTGAAAATGATTGGACGAATAATAGACAATATGCTCCCCGCGCTTTACTAAATCAGTTACTAGCCCTAATGTTGGATTTACATGACCTTCTCCCAGCATACTAATGTATAGTGCCTTAGCCATTTGTTTCCCTCCTATAATAAAGACTGTTCTACTCCTACTTCAGTTTTTTCTACAGGATGCCCATGGAAACAGTTAATACTGTTGCATGTGAATAAAAACACCTCAAAAAAATAAACATAATTACCTTTTGTTTAGATTATAACAAACAATTTTATTTTTTGTCTATAATTTATTCATTTTCCTTTCGATCTAGCATTCTTACATCTTAGCTTTTTACAGTTTAGGACTTCGATTAAATTCAATACATGAACTAACACATAAAATAAACGTACATTAGATAAAAAAGAAAATAGGCCTAAGATTTTTTCAATACCATCTATTTAGTGGTACAATTCTAAACAGATAGATAATTCAAGCTGAAGTTTCATTCTCTACGATTTGCTCGTTTTACTTGCATTCTTATTAGGAAAAGGTAGTGAATCAGGTCATAGGAGGACGTATTATGGCAACAGCAACAGATATTTTTTGGAGACCAATCATCGGAAGCGGCTATGAACATTTGCGATTAGTAAAAGACGATCACAAGATAACGGTTGACAGTTTAGTAATTGGAAAGACAGACGAGGGAGCAATTTTTCGTGTACAATTTCAAATGATTCTTGACACGAATTGGAGGGTCCGCAAAGTAACAATACAGTGTATTGGCAAAGAACAATTCCTGATACTGACCTCTAATGGGAGAGGAGAATGGCGGGATGCGCATGGAAAGGTCATCTCCGCATTAGCAGGATGTATTGATATCGACATATCCTGTACCCCATTTACGAATACACTCCCTATCAATCGCTTAGAGTATACCCTCTCTACTCAACAGGAAATCTCTGTAGTTTACATATCGGTACCCGATCTATGTTATCGTCAGGTAAAACAGACCTATACTCTGATGAAAACAAACCATACTGAATCGATTTTTACCTATCAAAGTGGCAGTTTTACTGAAAATATCAAGGTAGATACTGACGGAATCGTCACAGAGTATCCGCAATTGTTTTTACGCGAATATGCCCATACTTAAAAATGTGATCATCCTATATGAGGCTGCAGCAAATCATATAGCTTTTCCATATCAGCATTCTGCAAGATGACCTAGGCCTACGAATGAATTAGCATAAGTAGGCTTAGATTTTATGTTTTCAAATGCACGCAAGCACTTGTTAATTTGCACTGAGTAAAAGGGGAAATAAGCTATTTTCCTTATACTAGCAACAACTCATTTTTCAGCTAATACTGGATCATTTCATACCAGCAAACCTCACAGTCCCCCTTGTTTGTTGTATTACAAATCTTTTAAGCTGAGCTTGAGATCCTGATAGCCATACAATGAGCCTATTTTTAATGTATCGGAACCAAATGGATCCACAACTCAAATCTCTTTGGCAAATGATAATCCCTTGTCAGCTAAAGCGCGACGGATTTGATCCATTGCTTTTGGACCCATACCATGGAGCTTCATCACCTCAGCTTCACTTAGTAGTGTAAATTGTTCCAGCCGGAAATACCCTGCCCCTTCGAGTGATCGTCTTGCCGGCTTGGCTAGCGTACTAGGTAAATCACTTTGTGTTTCATGATCATTCTGAGCCATCAGTGACCCCCTCTCTCCTCCTTATTGAATCCCTCATTCAATTTCATTCTATTCTAGTTCAGCTCCCTTCATTATTTATAAAAGATTTCAAAAAGGATCAGACAAGCTTTTAAATATTCCTTCCATTGCATGTAAAAGTGTATTACTTAGGTGACGAAAGTTATTTTTGTAATATATTTACATTATATAAATTTTATGTATATAATAAATCATATAGAATTATATGTCGACAGCAGCTTGATGATATATATAGAGTCAGGTTAACTAGCAATCATAACAGTCATTATCATTTGCACCTATTAGTTGGGATGTTGACTTTATCTAGTAAGAGATCCCCTCCGCTATCCGAAAATAGCTCGTGTGTTTTCGTAATCATGATTTCTCTCTGCTCATAGGAATTCATACGATCATACTTACTCCCTACATCAAATCTGGTTTTAAACTCTTCCATTTCCTTGTATCATGATCCATTCCTTTCTTTTTTATTTATAGTGAAGCTGTTAAAATACCTTTTTCAAAACAAAAAGCCGAAAACCCTTGCTGTGCAAGGATTTCCGACTATTTAACTTCATGTCTGGAATTACACTTCCATGATGATAGGTAAAATCATTGGTCTTCTACGTGTTTGTTCGTATAAATAACGTCCAAGTGTATCTTTTACATTATTTTTCAGCGATGACCATTCATTTACTTTTTCATCCATACATTTTTGCAGAGTTTGGGCTACGATACGATTTGCCTCTTCCATCAATTCTTCCGACTCACGTACATATACGAAGCCGCGAGAGATGATATCAGGTCCAGACACGATAGTACCATGTTGTTTACTGAGGGTAACGACAACAACCAGAATTCCATCTTGGGATAATAATTTGCGATCACGTAAAACGATGTTACCTACATCGCCTACGCCCAGTCCGTCAATAAGAACGTTGCCAGCATGCACTTTAGGACCGTATCTTGCCTGACCCTTTGCAATTTCCACGGTATCTCCATTATCGAGTAAGAAGATATTCTCAGATGGTACTCCCACCTGTTCAGCAAGTATTGCATGCATACGCTGCATACGATACTCCCCGTGAATCGGGATAAAGTATTTAGGTTTCATCAGGTTAAGCATTAAACGTAGCTCTTCCTGGCTTCCATGTCCAGATACGTGAACGGTACCATTTGGACCATGTCCTCCATAAATAACTTCTGCACCTGCTCGGCATAAGTGATCGATGGTGCGGGAAACGTATTTCTCGTTCCCTGGAATTGGTGTTGCTGCAATGATTACTGTGTCACCAGGCATCATGTCTATTTTCCGATGGGCGGATCGGGCAATGCGGGTAAGCGCTGACATAGGCTCTCCCTGACTTCCTGTTGACAGAATAACTACTTGTTCTAATGGTAATTTATTACATTCATCGATATCTACAATTACCCCTTCTGGTACATGTAAATATCCTAAATCCATACTTATGGTTATAACATTGATCATACTGCGTCCTACTAACGTTACTTTACGATTGTATTGAACAGCAGCATCAAAAACTTGTTGGATACGATGAACGTTTGATGCAAACGTGGAAACGATAATTCGCCCCTCCGCTTTATGAAAAACTTCTTTTAACGCTTTCCCTACTGAACTTTCAGATCCAGTAAAGCCTGGACGCTCTGCGTTTGTACTGTCTGATAACAAGCAGAGTACGCCTCGTTCCCCAATTTCCGCCATTTTTCCGAGATCAGCTCTTTGATTGTTTACGGGGGTTTGATCAAACTTAAAATCTCCGGTATGGACGACATAACCTTCAGGGGTTTCTAAGCAAACGCCGACTGAATCAGGAATACTATGATTTACTCTGAAAAACGTTGCAGTTAATGTACTGCCAAGACTTACTTCTGAATCACTATTGATCAAGTGACGAGTAGTTGTATTTAGGATACCCGCTTCCTTCAATTTGACATCAATCAGACCTAGCGTTAACTTTGTTGCATATACCGGCACATTAAGGTGACGCAATACGTAACTTAGTCCTCCAATATGATCTTCATGTCCGTGTGTAATAATAATTCCGCGTACTTTATCACGATTTTCTTCCAAATAGGTAATATCAGGTATTACCATATCAATCCCCAGCATTTCCTCCTCTGGGAATTTGAGACCAGCATCAATAACAACGATGTCTTCATCGGTCTCTACTACGTACATGTTCTTACCAATTTCGCCAACTCCGCCCAGGGCAAAGATAAGAACACTTTGATTCAACTTAGACAATGAATGTACCTCCTATATTTAGTTGTCAAATTACACCTCAAATTAAACCGCCCCAAATCGCTTATCCCTATTATATCCGAATTAAAAACAGGAATACAAGTAAGAAAAGCATATATATAAATTTATCGAAACATTAGTAAGCCAGCTTTTGAAAAGGGTTGCGGTTTTCATATTTGAAATCCTGCTCTCTACTATTTGTAAAGATATGGGACAAATAAGAGGTAACTAAGTATCTTCAGGCATCTTTAGTCATGCACCGTACAATCCATAATCTTATAAACCATTTTGCAAACTGTAAAATACAGACTCAAGAACATATGCTTTAAACAAAAAATCGCTGAGTAGTCATTTAGATATGACATACCCAGCGATTTTGTCAAAACGCTAGTAAAATAACGGATTTCATAGGTACCAGAAAGGCTAGCTCCTAAACAGCACTAATCTACAGCCATTCATCTATATAGCTAGCTTCTTCGTCCGTCAACTCCACAAGCGGTAAACGAACACCGCCTACTTCAATCCCTTTTTTGTTTAGCGCCGCCTTAATTGGTGTTGGATTAGGATATTTGAATGCTCCTTCAAAGATCGGAACTAGCTTACGATGAAGAGCTGCTGCCGTAGAAGTATCTCCCTTGAAGAACGCATCCATCATTTCCTTCATCTCTAAACCAATTACATGGCTCGTTACGCTTACTACTCCAACTCCGCCAATAGAAAGTACCGGAATAGTTAAACCATCATCACCGCTATATAGCTCAAAGCCTTGAGGTGCACGTTCAATGATCTGTGCCATCTGGGTAAGATTGCCAGACGCCTCTTTAATACATACTACATTCGGTAGTTCAGCTAAACGTAGGGTTGTGTCCGCTGTCACGTTTATTCCTGTACGTCCAGGAACATTGTATAGCATGATTGGCAGGTCTACGGCTTCACTAATAGCCTTAAAATGCTGGTACAACCCCTCTTGCGATGTACGGCTGTAATAAGGAGCCACCAGCATGATCGCATCTATACCCGTTTTTGTTGCTTCTTTTGAGAAAGCAATGGTTTCTTCTGTATCATTGCAGCCTGTACCTGCGATGACTTTAACTCTACCGTTCGCTTTTTGTACACTAAAAGTAAATAAATCAAGCTTTTCCTGTTTGGAAAGAGTTGGTGATTCTCCTGTTGTACCACTTACCACGAGTGCTTCTGAGCCTGTGTCTATTAGGTAGTTGATCAGTTTTTCTGTACGATCCCAGTCAATCTGGCCCTTGTCATTAAAAGGCGTTACCATGGCAGTCACAATACGTCCAAAAATAGCCATGTTTTCATCTCTCCTCTTTCTTCCACTTTCCTTATAGGCTCTCTAACTTCTGCTCTATATAACTATAAACGAGCATTAGACAAATCAAACTGCTGATGCAAAGCCCGCACAGCTCTAGCCATATCCTCGTCATGCACTAGCACCCAAATGGTTGTGTGTGAGTCAGCAGATTGCAGGATCTGTATCTCCTCTTTGGTAAGTGCTTCTACAATATGAGCCATAACACCTGGTACTCCTGCAATGCCAGCACCAATTACCGACACCTTAGCACAATGAGGCATTAGTTGAGGCTCATAGCCCATGTCAGCTAAGATAATCGCCGCCTTTTCAGCCATATGATCGTGTACCGTATAAGCGACACCTAGTGGATTGACATTAATAAAATCAACGCTGATATTATGTTGTGCCATTGCTTTAAAAACCTGAAGCTGGGTATCATATTGTCCTTCTTTAGAGAATACCTTGATCTGTGTAATATTAGGAACATGAGCTATCCCCACTACAACTCGATCACTAAAGGATTCATTAAAACGGCCTAACTCATGTAGACTGGTAACCAATGTTCCCGGATCGTCTGAAAATGTGGAGCGCACACGTATTGGAATATTGGTTTGCATAGCGATTTCCACAGCGCGTGGGTGAATCACCTTAGCACCTAAGTGCGCCATGTTGCAAATCTCAGTATACGTGACGGTATGAAGTGACTTAGCCTCGTCTACTATTCGTGGATCGGCCGTCATAATACCATTTACATCTGTAAAAATATCAACCATGTCAGCTTTTAAGGCAACGCCAAGTGCTGTTGCTGTCGTATCGCTTCCTCCGCGGCCTAAAGTGGTCACTTGCCAATCTTCCGTACGACCCTGAAACCCTGGAACAATGACAACACGCCCTTGCTCAAGCTCTTGTTGAATACGATCAGGTTCAATCGTAAGGATTTGTGCGTTATTAAAATCATTAGTAGTTATGATATTAGCTTGCCCACCCGTTAAAATTGTGGACTCGATGCCTCGCTCATTAAGCATGCTGGACATGACGCAAGCGGAAATAATCTCCCCTGTATGCAATAACAGGTCGTTTTCGCGCGCTCGTAGGCTGTCCCCATTTTGACGGATCAATTGTAATAGCGTGTCAGTGGCGTAAGGATCACCCTTACGCCCCATCGCAGACACAACTACTACTAAGGAAAAGCCTTCCGCCAGTGCTTTTTCAATGTGGCCAATTGCCCGATTGCGATGATCCTCCGTTGTTAAGGATGAACCCCCGAACTTTTGGACAAGTATTTTCATGAAAACCTCTCTCCTAGCTGTTGGCCTTGATAAGCTCCTCGGCAATTTGTACGGTGTTCCACGCAGCACCCTTTAATAGATTATCTGCTACAACCCACATATGGATGCCTCGTGGATGCGTTAAATCTCGGCGAACACGACCGACAAAAACTTCAAGCTTATCCGCAGAATCGGTAGCCAATGGATATTTTTGTTCTTCAGGGGAATCGACAAGCACAATACCAGGTGCATGTGCTAGTAAAGATTTCACTTCTTCCAGTTCATAGTCATTTTTAAATTCGACATAAACGGACTCACTGTGACCTTTTACTACAGGAATACGCACACAAGTAGCTGCAACTAAAACTTGATCGTCACCCAATATTTTCTTTGTTTCGTTTACCATCTTCATCTCTTCATACGTAAATCCATTGTCTGTGAAAACATCAATTTGCGGAATCGCATTAAAAGCAATCTGATGATGAACAGGAAGCTTGGATACCGGCAGTACATTTGCTTCCGGCTCTTTCCCATCTAAAACATCTCTGGTTTGAGTCAACAGCTCATTGATTGCTTGAGCACCCGCACCAGATACAGCTTGATAAGTAGAAACAATAATCCGATCTATTCCAAAACGGTCATAAAGAGGCTTCAATGCCGCAACCATCTGAATGGTAGAGCAGTTAGGGTTTGCAATGATTCCTTTGTGTTTGCGCGCTGCATCCATGTTAACCTCAGGCACAACCAATGGGACTTCTGGATCCATTCGATAAGCACTCGTATTGTCAATGACAACTGCTCCATGACGCACAGCATGTGGAGCTAATTCCTTACTGATCGCTCCTCCTGCACTGAACAGAGCAAAATCTACACCAATAAAGCTATCAGGTGTTGCCTCTTCAATTGTCACTTCCTGACCTTTAAACAGCACCTTTTTACCAGCCGATCTTTTTGAAGCCAATAGCTTTAGTTGACCGATTGGAAAATTTCGTTTCTCCAAAAGCTGAATCATTTGCTGTCCTACTGCTCCTGTCGCTCCCACGACTGCGACATTTACCTTCAGTTGGTTCTCCATCTTTTTCTCCTCCTAAGAGCCTGTTAGCTGCATCAATAATGGAATCTTTCTATAAGCAAAGGTTGCAACTGACGATGTTGAATAGCTAGCTCACACGTTTCCATGATGAGATCCATTCGTGCTACCAGTGAGTTTGGTTTTTTGTCAGGCGCATCCTGCCCAAACGGAACAAAATAAATATTTTTAGTGGCTAGAAGTTTTGCAATATTTGTCGCATTTAACCCCAGTCCATCATTGGTTGAAATCGCCAAGACGACTGGATATAGATTGCGTAAGGTTGCTTTTGCAGCCATTAAAACAGGGCTATCTGTGAGTGCGTTCGCCAATCGGCTCGTGGTGTTACCTGTGCATGGAGCAATCACCATAACGTCAAATAGCTTGGAAGGTCCAAGCGGTTCTGCATCAGTAATAGTAGTGATAATCTCTTCGCCTGTAATCTGTTTTAATTGGTTCTGCCAATGGTTAGTCGTTCCAAAACGTGTATCAGTGGTCATCACAGTCTGGCTCGCTATGGGTACAACACGTGCTCCAGCGTCGACTAAGCGCTGAATTTGCGGCATGGTTTCTTCCAAGGTACAATGGGAACCCGTTAGCCCAAATCCAACCGTTTTCCCCCTAAGATTGCTCATGATGACCCCCCTGATTCTCGGCTTGCTCCGATAGTAGTCGCGCTAAGGTATTGGCAATTATTTGCCCCGCTGTTTTCGGTGCAACAATTCCAGGAAGGCTTGGGGCGAGAATCGCTTTGATTCCTCGACGTTCTGCATAACGAAAATCAGTTCCACCCGGCTTAGAAGCAATATCTAGGATAAATGCAGTCTGTGGCATTTGTGCTATGATGTCTGATGTAATAATCAAATGTGGGATTGTATTAAAGATAATGTCTACCTTTGAAACATACTGCTTAAAATCATCCAGATCAAAAGCATCAATACCCATTTCATTACTACGTGCTATGTGTTCCGGACGTTTTGCCCCAACCTTAACATGTGCTCCCAATGCATGCAAAGCTCTAGCTAATGACATACCTACTCGACCTAATCCGAGAACAATCACCTCGGAGCCATGGATCGTAATATCAGTGTTTTGGATCGCCACCATCAATGCTCCTTCCACAGTAGGAATGGAGTTGTAGATAGCCACATCATCACGGTTCAATAGCTCTTTTAGTGGGGCGTTATGCAGTTTTAATAGCTCTCTGAGATAAGGCTTTGCCATCCCGGTATAGACAACGCATTTTTCTGGTAAAGCTTCAATATGCTCCTTAGATAGCTGGATGCTTTTCGTAGAAAAAATGCTTTCAATCATTCCTTTGTCATCTGTACCGACGATAGGTAGGATCAGGGCATCAACATCCTTTAACACATCGCATGTTAATGGTTTCTTCGTTGCTCCTGTAAAGCTACTCTCTAAGTTATCAAAGCCAATAAGAGTAACTGTGGCGTCCAGCTGGATGCATTTTTTGATGACTTCCAGCTGACGAGCATCACCGCCAATAAAAGCAACATGTTTTCCCGTCAGCATGCCGTGTTCCCCTTTCCAAACATTTTACGCAAGATAACCTGGAAACGCAAAGAATTTTTCCAAGTCCCATGGAAAATGTAAAATAGTTGACGGACCGTTTTTTGTTCACGGTCGATGTATATGTCGTGCACTGCTGTAATCTACCGTCATCCTATTCGAACACCTAACGTTTCGTTACTGAAGTTTCCTGTGGGAATTGGTTTTGTGTAGGTTGTAACTGTACAATTATCATATCCGGACCAATTTGTACAATAGACCTCCAAGGAATCTTCGTATCAGCTTTTTTCTTCCCTATCCCAAAAAAAGAATGATTGGAAACGACAATAGAAGCAATTTCTCCTGTTATTGGATTAATTTCCATATCCGATTGTGCCACCACTCCGCGTTTTTCTCCATAATCAACATCTACAATCTCTTTTCCGCTAAACTCGCTTAATCGCATTTTAACTTCCTCCTTTGTTTGTCCACTCACAGCAGAATATACGAAAAAGCTAATCAGTTTATACGTAAGATTGTAGTAAAGGGTATTTTTTTTCATAATTAGTATAAAATCAACAATAAAAAGGCTTCTCACTAAGCCTAATGACTTAGGAGAAGCCTTTCTGCCCACAGTTATTTACCTGTAGAACCGAATCCACCTGCACCACGTTCTGTTTTTTCCAACTCGTCAACAATCTCTAACCGTGCTTGCATCACTGGCATAAAGAGGAGTTGGGCAACTCGGTCCCCTTTTTTGACCACAAATGGTTCAGTCGTGTCTAGGTTCTGCAACAACACTTGAATCTCACCTGTATAATCGCTATCAATTACTCCAACAGCATTCGTTAGTGATATTCCGTATTTAAAAGCGTTGCCGCTACGTGGGAACACTAGACCTACCATACCTGCGTCAGGCATTTGCACAGCAATCCCTGTAGGAATCTTGGCGCGTTCCCCAGGAGCAATCGTGATGTCTTGTTCAATACATGCTGCTAGATCAAGTCCCGCAGAGCCTGATGTCGCATAATGCGGTAAAGGAATATCCGTTCCAATCATTGGAGACATTTTTTTAATGTTTACAAGCACAAAAGACACCTCTTTTTACGTTAAGAATACATTTGCATCAACATTTTCCGGGAATGCTTCCAATGGACTAACCATTGCCATCGCCATTTTGGAGTGGAATAATTCTTTAGCCACTGCTAGAACAGATTCCTGACTTACACGATCTACCTTCGCAATAATTTCATCTAGTGTAAGGTGTCGGCCATGTAACAGCTCATTTTTACCCAAGCGATTCATGCGGCTGCTAGTGCTTTCTAAGCTTAGCATCAAACTACCCTTAAGCTGTTCTTTTCCTTTGTTTAATTCTTTTTCTGTAATTCCATTTGCGCGAACATCATGTAGAACATTAGACACAATGTCAAATACTTTACCTACATGCTCTGGTGCTGTTCCCGTATAAATATTGAATGTACCAGATTCTTTATAGGAAGAGTGGTAAGAATAAACAGAGTAAGCTAGACCGCGTTCTTCACGAATTTCTTGAAACAGACGAGAACTCATGCTTCCACCCAAAATATTATTTAAAATAATTAAGGAATAAACATTGTCATGGCCCACAGCATATCCAGGCATGGAAAGGCATAAATGAGCCTGCTCGGTCTGCTTTTGATGTACGATGCTTTGACCTGTAAAGGTTGGTGTAGCGATATCCATTGTTTTTCCTGCACGCTGGTACGTCGAAAATAATGATTGCACCAATGTGATTAACTCATCGTCAAAGTTACCTGCTACTGTAATTACCGTGTTCTCTGGTAAGTAGCGTTGTTCGATATATGTCAACAAATCCTCTCGTTTCATGCCTTTGAGTACATCTTCTTTTCCCAGTATCGTGTACCCTAGCGAATGATCGGCATAGGAAGCACGTGCAATCAGATCATGCACCAAATCATCTGGTGTATCCTCATACATACTGATTTCTTCTAGCACTACGTTCTTCTCTTTCTCTAGCTCCTCTGCATCAAACACAGAGTTAAAGTACATATCAGATAAAATATTGAGAGCAAGCGGTGCGTGACGATCAAGTACACGCGCATAATAGCAAGTGTATTCTTTGGATGTAAAGGCGTTTACGTTCCCACCAATTTCATCAAACGCTTCAGCTATTTCTTTCGCACTGCGAGTTGTAGTACCTTTAAAAAACATGTGCTCCAAGAAATGTGAAATTCCGTTATTTTGCTCATTCTCATATTTTGAACCCGTTCCTACCCAAATTCCTAAAGCAACGGATCGAACACTAGCTATTTTTTCGGTAACAATCCGGACACCATTTGCACACGTATATGTTTGAATCAAATCTGATCCCCCTCTATCAATCTGCTATCTCTGGCTTATGCCACACAGGGAAGCGATCATAAAGTCGCTTCCCTGTTGTACATGTTACTGATAAGCGTTTCGCTTTCAATAGAAAATAACATGTCTTACTATAGCAAAAAATAGCGTCCGGTACAATATTCCATAAGCTTCTACGGCAACCGACGACTAGAGATTACCTCGGAAACCGTCGTTGGTTTCAATCCTTTTTTCTCAGCTAGTGTCAGCATTTGATCTAGTCCTCTAGATGAGGAATCAGTTGGGTGCATCAGTATGAGTACCCCTTTATCCAGCTTCTTGCGGATACGCTCTACCATCGCTCCTACCGGCGGGTTTTTCCAATCAACTGTATCTGCTGTCCAGAGAATGGTCTTCATCTGGTAATCCTGATGAGCAATTTCTACCACCCGTTGATTAAAGGAACCAGACGGCGGAGCAAATAGAGAGGGCTTTAAACCGATTGTCTTAGAAATAATCTCTTGTGTTTTGCTGATCTCTTGGCGAATGCGCGCCTCTCCCAGCTTGCTCATATCTGGATGGGAATAGGCATGGTTGCCTATTTCATGACCTCTGTCATAAATTTTTTTCGCTAGCTCGGGATTTCGTTTGACCCAAGATCCATCTAGAAAAAAGGTGGTTTTTACTTTATGCCGATCCAATGTAGCAAGAATTTTATCCAGGTATTCATTCCCCCAGGCTACATTTATCATGAAGCATACTGCCTCTTTTTTGGGGTTCCCTCTATAAATGGGATGAGCCCCTAGCTGTTCTACCTGTACCTTTGGCATCTGTTCTTTATAGACAATTGAGCTTTCATCCTGCTTTCCTGTTTTCTTCATTTGAGCAATTGTTGCATTAACATCAATCACTCGTCCGTTATATCCCGGAATCGCTTTCCAGACAGGATCAAGATATGCGTCCTGTGGTGCTTCCTCGCGTTCCTTTTGCCACTGCTCTATCTTTTCTCTAAATGGCTCCTCAATGGTAATCTGACCTTGCACAGGAGTAACGCCAACTTTTAGTTGTGTAACATATGTGTTAATTGGAGAAGAGGTTACTAATCCAAACAGTAACGCTCCACAAACAGTTGCTACCGTCATATATTTTCTTGTCTTTTTAGAATGCTGTTTCACGGTTTCATCACCTTTGCTTTTATCTATCGAGTTCTTACTCTTATTCTCTATCCTCTTTGTCCAATCTATGTAGAGAAAATGCTCGATAGAAGCAAAAAAAGCTTGCACCCACATAGTTTCCCATGATCGGCAAAGCTTTTTGGCTATCTATTATTCAGTTTCTTGTGGTGCAGCCTGCGCTTGTTCTTTCAAAACAGCTTTTCGAGAAATATTAACGCGGCCTTGGTCATCAATCTCGGTTACTTTAACCAAGATTTTATCCCCTACAGAAACTACATCTTCCGTTTTAGCGACGCGCTCTTCCGCTAGTTGTGAAATGTGGCAAAGTCCTTCTTTACCTGCAAACAACTCGATGAATGCCCCGTATTTTTCAACACGTTTAACAGTTCCCAAGTAAGTTTGACCCACTTCTACTTCGCGTACCAAATCCTCGATGATTTGTTTTGCACGTAGGTTCGCATCTGCATCCGTAGAGGCGATAAAGATACGACCATCTTGCTCAATATCAATTTTAACGCCTGTCTCTTCGATGATTTTATTGATAACGCGACCTTGTGGCCCAATCACATCACGAATTTTTTCTGGATTAATTGACATTGTCATGATCTTAGGTGCATAAGGAGACAAGTGATCGCGCGGAGCATTGATTGTAGCCAGCATGCTTTCCAGAATATGCATTCTGCCTTCCTTCGCTTGCGTCAATGCTTGCTCTAGGATTTCACGATTGATACCTTCAATCTTGATATCCATTTGAAGAGCTGTAACCCCTTCAGCGGTACCTGCTACCTTAAAGTCCATATCTCCCAAGTGGTCTTCCATACCTTGGATGTCTGTTAGGATGGAGAAATGTTCACCATCTGTATCCATGATCAAGCCCATTGCGATACCAGCAACTGGTGCTTTAATCGGTACCCCTGCATCCATCAGAGCAAGAACACTACCACAGATAGACGCTTGGGAAGTAGAACCATTAGATTCAATTACCTCTGATACCAGACGAATTGTGTAAGGGAAATCTGCTTCACTAGGGATGATTGGTTCAATTGCTCTTTCACCCAATGCACCGTGACCGATTTCACGACGACCTGGAGGACGAAGCGGACGCGCTTCCCCTACGCTGTAAGGAGGGAAATTATAATGATGCATGAAACGTTTTGTTTCTTCAAGACCAAGTCCATCCAAAATTTGTACATCACCAAGTGCTCCTAATGTACAAACGCTCAAGGCTTGTGTTTGACCGCGAGTAAATAAACCTGAACCGTGTGTTCTTGGTAAAATACCCACTTCGCTCGACAATGGACGAATTTCAGTTAGTGCACGACCGTCTGGGCGAATTTTTTCGTGCGTAATGAGACGACGAACTTCCTCTTTCACCATGTTGTAGAGAATTTCGCTAATTTCTCCCTCGCGTTCTGGATACACCTCAGAAAAATGTACTTGAGTCTCTTCTTTAACAGCATCGATCGCTTCTGCACGGGCATGCTTCTCTTCAACACGGACTGCTTCCCGTATTTTAGCATCAGCAAAAGCACGCACTGCCTGATCAACTTCCTCGTCTACATTATGCAAGACGACTTCCATTTTTTGTTTACCAATTTCAGCTACGATGTCATTTTGGAAAGCAACAATTTTCTTGATGTGATCGTGACCATACATGATCGCTTCTAGCATGATTTCTTCCGGTACTTCTTTTGCACCAGCCTCTACCATGTTAATAGCGTCCATCGTACCTGCCACCACTAGATGGATATCACTTTTTTCTTGCTCAGCAATCGTAGGGTTGATAATAAATTTACCGTCAATACGACCTACAATAACACCAGCAATCGGACCATTAAATGGGATTTCAGATGTACTCAATGCGGCAGAAGTACCAATCATTGCTGCGATTTCGGTTGAACAATCCTGATCAACGGAAAGAACTGTATTTACTACTTGTACATCATTGCGGAAGCCTTCCAAGAATAGAGGGCGAATTGGACGGTCAATTAATCGGCTCGCCAAAATAGCTCTCTCGCTTGGGCGACCTTCTCGCTTAATAAATCCACCTGGAATTTTACCTACTGCATATAAGCGCTCTTCATAGTTTACCGTTAATGGAAAGAAATCCAAGTCTTTTGGTTCTTTAGAAACGGTAACCGCAGATAGAATGGTGGTATCTCCGTAACGCACTAAGACCGAACCTTGTGCCTGTTTTGCAACTTTGCCAAACTCAAGCGTAAGTTTTCGGCCTGCTAAATCAAAGTCAAAAGTACGATATTGTTGCTCCATTCCTTTAGCAGTCCTCCTTAATTAGACCATTGTCTAACATGATTCTTTTCTATCTCTATGTATTATTTCCTGCTATGGCAGAAATAAAATAGATATGATAATAGAAAAAGCGGGAATTCACCCGCTTTTTCAGACGTGCCGATTAACGGCGAAGACCAAGTTTGTCAACCAATGTACGATAACGAGCAACGTCGCTGTCTCTTAGGTAACCTAAAAGGTTACGGCGTTGACCTACCATTTTCAATAGACCACGACGGCTGTGGTGATCTTTCTTATGAGTGCGTAGGTGTTCGTTAAGATTGTTGATGTTTTCCGTAAGAATTGCGATTTGAACCTCAGGAGATCCAGTATCGTTATCATGTGTACGGAATTCATTGATCAATTGAGTTTTACGCTCTTGAGTAAGTGCCATTCGTACTCACCTCCATTAATTTTCCCACTAGCTGAGCATGCCGTCGGTGAGAATCGGACAGCCAAGCTAAAGGGGCGTTCTGCTTAGAACAGTACAGATTATAGCATACTTTTTTTCATAAAGTAAAGGAAATCATTCACTTCGTTAGCAATCAAGCCAACTTAGCAAATTTATCTTTAGCAAAATTCACGTCTTGCTGGATTTGGGCGACAAGAGCATCCACGCCAGAAAATTTAATTTCATCGCGGATCATGAAGAGTAATTCTACTTCTACATTTTTTCCATAAATCTCATCTTTAAACCCCATGATATGAACTTCCAGGGATTTTTCACGCTTCTCCAGCTCAAAAGTCGGCTTAATTCCAATATTCATCACACCGTCATAGGTTTGACCATCCACGGTAATTCGAACGCCATATACACCATTTTTCCCGATTAAATAAGGCTCGTCCACACCGACATTTGCCGTAGGAAACCCGATGGTTCGACCGCGCTTGTCTCCGTGAATCACTGTTCCCTTTACCTTATAAGGGCGTCCTAACAGATGACGTGCTTGCTCTACTTCTCCCTGGTGCAGGTATTCGCGAATAATAGTACTACTTACCTTTTCGCCTAAACGATTTACAGGGCCAATGATGTCTACCGTATATCGGTCCTTGCTTAGTTCTAATAGCGTCTGGGTGGTACCCATTCCCCGGTAAGCAAACGTATTGTCAAAGCCAACCACAATATGCTTGACCTGAAGCGGCAAAATCACTTCTTCTACAAAATCCTCAGGATAAATAGAGGAGAAGGCAATATCAAATTGCATGACAAAGACGATGTCTACTCCCATTTTTTCGAATTGCTCCAGCTTATCATCCAACGGGGTGATATATTGAGAATAACCACTTCTGCCTAGAACTTCTCGTGGATGCGGGTCAAAGGTCAAGACACCACTTTTTATTCCATGTGCCTGGGCATGATCAATCGCTCGCTGGATGACGCGACGATGCCCGATGTGAACACCATCGAAGTATCCCATGGCGACCGCGCATGGTTGTAATTCGATCTCAGATGAAAGCGGATAGGATAGTCGTATTATGTTCAAAGTCCCCACCTCATGTGCGAAAAACTTTTTCTGGTTTGGCATATAGACCTCGGTGGCTCTTATATACCTTATGAATGCCAAGTAATTGACCATTACTATACAAACAAATGAGATTCCCTTCCTCAACTTGACAACCTGGCAAGCCTGTTTCCAATCCGTTTCGTACAGCCTTAGCTCGATCCGCTGTAATTTCATAGCGAGGCAAATAAGATAAGGCTTCTCCAATTGGAATCACAAGTTGCTCAATGCTCTTAGAGCCCTGCTCCTTGTTCATGCTGGCTTCCAATTCCTCAAACGTATGGGCATGCTGCATTGTAAATGGTCCGCTTTTGACACGAACTAACTTGGCCATATGCGCAGGATACCCCAGTTTTTGTCCAAGGTCAACACATAACGTACGCATATACGTCCCTTTGGAGCAAAGACAATAAAACGACACATCTACATATTCTGCGTTAGATTCAATGTGATGGAGCTGCAATTCATAAATAGTAACCTCGCGAGCCTTTCGTTCAATCGTAATTCCTTCACGAGCTAAATCATACAGACGCTGTCCATTTACCTTAATAGCAGAGTACATAGGAGGGGTTTGTTCGATTACGCCAAGCATTCCCTGCATTGCTTCCTCAACTCGTTCTCTAGCAATGGTCGCACCATCCACCTTAGCTGTCTCCAATACCTCGCCAGAGGCATCCTCGGTTGTCGTGGTTGAACCAATACGCATAACAACCTCATAAGCTTTTGGAAGCTCCTGTAAGTACTCCACAATTCGTGTCGCATTATTTATGCATATAGGTAACACACCTGTCACATCAGGGTCTAGTGTTCCCGTATGCCCCACTTTTTTCGTTTGAAAGATACGACGAATTTTGGCAACACAATCATGTGAAGTCATTCCTGCTGGTTTATGTAAAACGAGAACTCCATGCTGCTGCTCATTCATTTCTTTCCACTCCAAGCAATTGATCTACCAATGTCAAAACAGACTTCTTGGCTTCTTCCAAAGTTACATCCTTCATCGTGCAACCTGCTGCGCGGGCATGTCCACCACCGCCGATATTCTTAGCTATCTGAGCTACATCTACCTTCGCACGTGAACGCAGGCTAATTTTGATAATGCCTTCTTCTACCTCGGTGAATAATATTCCAACCTCGACGCCTTCAATATTACGCCCGTAATTTACAATGCCACCTGTATCATCATTGGTTGAATTGGTTTCTAAAAAATCCTGTTTTGATATCTGCATAGTGGCCACGAGTCCCTCGTTATTCAGTTCCAGAGATGCTAAGGCACGTTTTAGAATCTGTACATGCTGTAATGTAATGCTCTCTAGACAACGTTCTGCAATCTCGGCTGAAGAAACTCCATATGTAAGTAGATGGGAGGCGATTTCCATCACGTGCGGTGTCGTATTGGAATATCGGAAACCACCTGTATCCGTAAGTAATCCTGTATAGATACATGTAGCAATTTCTTTTGTCAATGAGAAGGAAGAAGCAACACACCAATCATACATAATCTCTGCCGTTGCAGCAGCATGAGGCAGAAGAATGTTATACGTACCAAACGCATCATTGGTAGGATGATGGTCAATATTTAGAATTTGTGCATCTGGAGCAAACAAATGAGTTACTTCACCCATCCGACTGCTATCTGCCGCGTCTACAGCGATAACGCAGGAGAATTTCTCATCCACAGTTTGTTCCGATAGGTTGATGATGTGGTTGGAGCACGGCAAAAAGGAGAACATATCAGGTGTAGACCCTTGGTTTACAATCACATAGCTTTTCCCCATCTGTTCTAACAACAAAGCCATAGCAAGTGCAGAGCCCGTCGTATCACCATCAGGATTTACGTGGGAAATAATTAAGAAACGCTCGTTTTCACGAACAAAACGAGCGGCATCTAAGAAAACAGTTTGGTCGATATTCATCCTATTTCTCTCCTTCATTTGGGGAGATTTCACGCAAAAGGTTATCGATTTTATTTCCGTAATCAATGGAAGCATCCAGTTTGAATAGAAGCTCAGGCACATGTCTTAATTTGATACGACGCCCCACTTCTGTGCGCAAAAAGCCTTTTGCTTTTTGCAAGCCTTTCAGCGATTCTTCACGTTTGCTCTCATCTCCGAAAACGCTAATATACACTTTTGCTTGTTGAAGATCACTAGTTACTTCCACATCTGTTACTGTTACAAAACCGATGCGTGGATCTTTCATTTCACGTTGCAGCAGAATGCTCAATTCTTTTTTGATCTCTTCACTCACGCGGCTCATTCGGGTTTTATTCATGCTCATTTTGTTCACCTCCGAACGTAAATCGTACCTTAGTCGTAGTATTCCGTATCCGCACGAATTAACTCTACGTCGGAAAATGTTTCTACAAACCGCACGATGGTGGTAATTTCCTTTTGCAAAAAAGAGTATTCATTAGCAACGGCAGCTACCTCAAGTAAGGTACGCTGCCATTGCTCGTGAAAATCTATTTCAGCAATTGATACATTGTACTTATTTCGAATTTGACTCATGACGCTTTTAATAATCGAACGTTTTTCCTTAAGAGAACTCGTATAGGGCATAAACAATTCTAACTGCGTCACAGCTACCATTAGGCTTTAACTTCAACCATAATGAAGGCTTCAATAATATCGCCCTCTTTAATGTCAGTGAAACGTTCTAGAGTAACACCGCACTCATAGTTCGTTGCCACTTCTTTCACATCGTCTTTGAAACGTTTTAGCGTATCTAATTTACCCTCGTAAATAACTACGCCATCACGAATCAATCTCGCTCCTGCGTCACGGCTTAGCTTACCTTCCGTAACATAGCAGCCTGCAATTGTACCCACTTTAGATACTTTGAAGATTTGACGAGCTTCCGCTTGACCGATAATCTCCTCTTTATATACAGGATCAAGCATCCCTTTCAATGCGGATTCAATCTCTTCAATCACAGTGTAGATAACGCGGTGTAGGCGGATATCAATTTGCTCCTGCTCAGCCATACTGCGAGCGTTCGGCTCAGGACGTACGTTGAAACCAATGATAATTGCATTAGACGCATTTGCTAAAGTAACATCAGACTCTGTAATCGCACCAGCGCCTGTGTGAATAACCTTCACGCGAGTACCATTCACTTCAATTTTCTCTAAAGAACCTCGAAGAGCTTCTACAGAACCTTGAACGTCTGCTTTAATAATTAGGTTTAATTCTTTAATATCGCCTTCTTGGATTTGAGTAAACAAGTCATCCAAGGAAACACGCGCACTTGCACGGCGCTCAGAATCACGCTGTTTAACTGCACGAGATTCACCGATGGAACGAGCTTTCTTTTCATCCTCAAATACCATGAATTGATCCCCAGCCTGAGGGACATCATTTAAACCGGTGATTTCAACTGGCATGGACGGTGGTGCTTCTTTCATGCGGCGACCTTTGTCGTTCACCATAGCACGAATGCGACCGTAAGCAGAGCCTACAACGATTGGATCACCGACACGTAGCGTACCATGCTGTACCAATACAGTTGCAACAGGACCGCGACCTTTGTCCAACTCAGCCTCAACAACCGTACCGCGAGCACGTTTGTCAGGATTAGCTTTTAATTCTTGCACTTCAGAAACCAATAGAATGTATTCTAAAAGCTCTTCAATACCTGTACGCTGTTTTGCGGATAGCGGGCAGAAAATAGTATCGCCGCCCCACTCTTCCGATACTAATTCGAATTGCATTAATTCTTGTTTTACACGATCTAGATCAGCAGCTGGTTTATCAATTTTGTTGACAGCAACGATAATCGGAACATTTGCCGCTTTCGCATGGCTGATTGCTTCGATTGTTTGTGGTTTCACACCATCATCAGCAGCTACAACAAGAATGGTGATATCCGTAACTTGGGCACCACGAGCACGCATTGTAGTAAACGCGGCGTGGCCAGGTGTATCCAAGAATGTAATTTTCTTGCCTTTAATTTCAACTTGGTAAGCACCAATGTGCTGTGTAATACCACCAGCTTCTCCTGCAACAACATTTGTAGAGCGAATTGCATCTAGCAATGTTGTTTTACCATGGTCAACGTGACCCATGATGGTAACAACCGGAGGACGTTCACATAGATCTTCTTCTGCATCCACCTCAGCGATTGTTTCGAAGTTTGTTTCATCAATGACGATTTTTTCTTCTACTTCAACACCGTAGTCAGCACAAATTAATTCGATGGTATCTCGATCTAGATCCTGATTGATCGTAGCCATGATACCCAAAGCGAATAGTTTTTTAATAATTTCTGCTGGCTCTCTTCTTAGCTTTTTACCCAATTCGTTTGCAGTAAGTGACTCTGTAAACGTAATTTTGCTAGGCAATTCTAACACAGGACGTTGTGCAGGGGTTCCACCTTGACGTCCATTTGAACGTTTTTGGTTTTTATTAAACTGCGGTCCTTTTCTGTTATCTTCAAAGGTTTTTTTAGTTTGTGGAGCCTTCTTAATTTTTTCGCGTTTTTCCATTCCAACTTTTGCTGGAATTTTCGCTTTATCTGCTAGCGTTTCTTCCTTACGTTCTGTCTCAATATTGGTCATTTGATCTTTTACTTCATTTTGCTTTGCATCTTGTTTTTTGTTTTGACTCATAGTATTTGCTCTTCGCTCCTGATTCTTCCCCTGATTTTGGTTTTGCGTTCCTCTACTCTTTGCTTGAGCTGAGGTGTTACCAGCAGCATTTGCAATTTGCGGTTTTTGACCGTCTTGTTTGGGGGATTTTTCCGATTGGGATGTGGCTCGCGCCTCGCTGCTCGTTATGTTTTGTGGCTTATCTTGCTTTGGTTGTTGCACTTGTTTTGCTTGGGTGTTACCACTGGAAGCATTCGCTCGTAAATTTGCTAAATGCTGTTCCAATTTTTGTACCGTTTCTTCGTCCATAATACTCATGTGATTGCTGACATCTATATTGATTCTCTTCAAGAGAGTAACAATTTCTTTACTGCTCATGTTATGTTTCTTTGCGTATTCATATACGCGTGTCTTCATGTAATCACCCCTTGTTATGGATTAGGTGTGAGAAGGTTCTCCATGCTCTTCGCCATCTTTGTATCCGTGATGGCGATCGAGACTCGAGCTTCTTTACCAATCGCACTTCCAAGTTCGTACCTGGTCGAAAGCGAATAACAAGGCACCTTATAATACAGGCATTTGTCGGACACTTTCTTGGTCGTGTTAGCTGATGCATCTGTAGCCAGAAGGACAAGCTTTGCCTGTCCGTTACGAACCCCATTGATCACGAGACCTTCACCCGTTACTACTTTGCCTGCACGCATGGCCAACCCTAGCAATTGCGCTACTTTTTGATTCATTTCCCCATCATCTCCAGCCATTTCTCGCGGAAGCTCTCGTATTGTTCCTGTGAAATGCTGGTGTTTAGCGCACGCTCCAAAACTTTTTTCCATTTTCCAGCAGTGAAAGTATCTGGTGTGCGGCAACTCTCTTTTTGACAAACATAAGTGCCGCGTCCGGACGCCCTTCCGCTCGGATCAATCAAAATTTGTTCATCCGGCGTTCGAACGACGCGGAGCAATTCCTTCTTCGGGTACATTTCCTGACAAACGATGCATTTACGTAATGGAACTTTTTTTACTTTCATTCCATACCCACATCGCTAGCGTCTTCATCGGAAGGCTTAGGATAGGAAATCCCCTCTTGTTCAGCTTGACTTTCACTCTTAATGTCTATTTTCCATCCAGTAAGTTTGGCTGCCAGGCGTGCATTCTGTCCACGTTTTCCAATAGCTAGCGACAATTGATAATCAGGTACGATTACGCGCGTCATTTTCTCTTCTTCGTTCACTTCAACGTGAACTACTTTAGACGGACTTAACGCGTTAGCTACGTACTCAGCCGGGTCCTCAGACCAGCGAACAATGTCAATTTTTTCGCCCTTTAGTTCGTTTACGATCGTTTGTACGCGCAGACCTTTAGAACTTACACTGGCATCAATTGGATCGACTTCTTCATTTGTGGAGTGAACA
>NZ_LSSO01000151.1:0-45807 GCF_001645205.1 Brevibacillus sp. SKDU10
AATTTTTAATGCATTTTACTTACATTCCGAAAAAATAATCCTTTTAAAAAGCCCTTCTATCCCTTTATAATATGGGTATAAAAACGTCTTTTTATTGTAATTTTATGGATTTTACCGACAAGTAGCAAACTAAACCTTTTTCTGCAAGAAGTTTAGTTCAGTTAAAATTTATCTAAATTGGGAGGTCAAACTAACATGAAACGAACCCTGCATCCAATGAAAAAGTCTGGACTAGCTTTTGTTTTAGCTTTAAGTGTGTTAACAGCTTCTCCATCTGTTTATGCTCAGGAGACTTTACTGCTTGCCGCTCAAGGGACATCTTCGGCCGTCACTGCCCCTCATTTGAATGAATATGCCCAATTCTTACAGACCAATTATCAGCTAACCTTTCCAAAACAGGTAACCCGAGCTGATTATCTACAAGCTCTAACGACTGTACTTGCTTTACAACCATCAAAAGAAAACAAAATCTCATTTACTGATGTAAAAGAGGGTTCTACTTTAGCACAGGCCGCTAGTGCTCTGCAAGAACAAGGGATCGTTAATGCCACTACACTAAAGCCAAATGAATCCTTAACCGTTCAAGATGCCATCTCTTATACGGTCCGTGCTGCTGGTCTGAAAGAATTAGCTTATACGTATCCGGAAGCGAAAGTAAAAAAAGCCTTTGCTTCTGTAGCCCTCTCATATAAAACAGGTCAGCTTCCCATTAAGGCAGCGCAAGAGATTGCTGTGGCAATCGATACAAAGCTAGTCCCAGAATCTCTTGCTCAAACAGTTATCAAAAATCAAGCTGTCTCGCCCGATGAAGCAGCTTTACTGATCGGAAAAGTACTCGAATATAAAGGAGAATATAAGCATTTCCTAGGCCTAACAACTGATGAGGATATTTATAGTAAGGTTTCTCATTCCTGGAAAACCACCAATTTAATCAAAGCTGAGGAATTACAAAAGATCGTAGACGAGGCACTTAAACAAGATATCGTTACGGGGTATAATCTCAAGGATAAACGATTCGTCCCACGGTTTGACCCGGCACTTTCACTCACCTATGGTCATAGTGACATACAGCATGCCATTCAACTGATCGGTTTGCTAAAAAGTGAGGGGCTGGTAGCAAAAGTACAACTAGAGCCGAAAACATCCGCTTTTATCTATTTAGCCGAATGGGGCCAGCCTGTCATCACTCCTGATTATCAAGTAGTAAAGATTGATAACGGAAAATACATCGCCTACTCCAAAGAATACGATATCAGTTTTGAATTCACATCTGTAGCTGATAAACAAGCCTTTGACAAAATCATTCATTCGTATGCAAAAAAAGATACGGAAAATCAGACTGGTTTGCTTATTTCATCTTGGTGGCAACCGCTCTACTTCTCGCTGAATGGAATGAATGGGTATAAACAGATTACCAATAACTATATGGAAAAAGACAATTATGTGGCTCAATCCTTCTCGTTAAACGAGAAATCCGCACAGGTTGTTGCTGGTTTTAAGAAGATTGACCCTAAGGTAAAAGTTACCTCCTATCCTTTTTATGTAGATGCTCCATTCTATAATTATCTAATAGGTGACTACAAATAAGAAATCGTTCCAAACGCTCTGCTTACTGGCAGGGCTTTTTGCTTTCTTTCTTCCTTGTATGTCTCATGCTTTGCTAAAAAAAGCGCATACTAACATTTATGTAAGAAATTCACGAGGACGTTCAAGAAGAAAAGGCCGATCAGAAAGGAGCGCTTCATGCTACGTAAAATCAGCGATAGATTCTTCCTGCTCTTTGTCATAGTCCTACTAGCTATACAAGCCTTCTCTGATACTCCCCACGCAACACAAGCAAAATCGCTTCTTGATGAACAAATGCGATTCATCGAGCAGCCTACCTCTTATGAAGTAACGATCCGGCAAAAAAACCGCGATTATTATGAAAAACGGGGAGAAGCTATTTGGGACTTGCCTACAGAAAAAAAGGCCATTGCTCTAACCTTTGATGATGGACCAAACGAAACCTACACCCCTCAAATCTTAGAGCTACTACAGAAATATGGCGTTCAATCCACCTTTTTTACAGTCGGTAGCCGCATTCAAAAAAATCCAAAGCTAGCTAAGCAGATGATACAGCAAAATCACGAGCTGGCAAACCACACCTTTACCCATCCAGATTTAAGACGTCTTTCAAAACAACGACTAAAAATCGAATTGGAGTCTGCTCAATCCATAATTCAAACGACAACAGGGATAGTACCTACTCTATTTCGTCCACCTGGTGGTAGTTATAACGAAAAAATTGTGGCTGCCGCAAAAGAGATGGGTTACTTGGTTGTAATGTGGTCCTGGCATCAGGATACTAAGGATTGGACGAATCCAGGGGTACAAAAGATTGTCAACAAGGTGCTGAAAAATGTAAGAAATGGCGATATCATCTTATTTCATGACCATGGCGGAGATCGTCAGCAAACTGTAGATGCCTTGAAAATCATTTTGCCGGAGCTTAAAAAACGCGGCTTTGAAATGATTACGGTATCAGAGTTGATTACCATACGGAATCAGTTCCCTGTGAAAGCAAATTTACCTTCCCTGCTCCCCGTGAGAGGCCATAAATAATTTTTTTACGTCTCATCGATCATAAAAAAACCGCCATAGCTGTGGTGGCAGCATGGCGGTTAAAGTGTATGGGAGAAGTGTCAGGTAACAGATTCCTTTTACGAAAAGGAATTTAGTTGGCTTATATTCAGATCATCGACTTTTGAGTTATCAAACAACTTTTCGCTTGTTGCTGTGAAATGGTTTTGTTAGCTTGTTTTTATCAATGTGTCTTGAATGTAGAATTTACCTTGTCGGTATAAATCCTTGTCAAGGTAAAATCAGGAAGATAGATACTTCTTTCTTCCTTGTATAATTCCTTTCATAGAATCTGTTACGCTAATTCTCCCACACGATTCCTGGTGCAATTGGTATCAATCCGTATGAATGTACCTATGCACAATCTATGACCGATTTGGTTACAAAAAGGTTGCAAATATAATTGTATTTTTATTTATACCTACAACTAAGACGAATCCTCTTCATTATCTCCATAAAAAAAGCACATGCGAAGATAAGATGGTCAACCATATTCCAGCATATGCTTTCTGTAAAAGCTACCATATGAGCTCTTATATTAGAACTTCTCTGGATAAAATCCTTTTGCAAGTATTTCTACCGCTCGCACATTTCGAACACCTTCAAATACATCGGAGAGTGGCAAGCTAACAAATCTCTTATTCTTAATAGCAGGGATATCGGAAAGTGCTTTGTTTTCTAGTAAATACTTGATCTTCTCTTCTGCACTTGGTTTATCATAATCATTGATTACAATTACATCGGGGGCTCGTTTTATGGCTTCTTCCCAGCTCACTTCACTCCATGATTTTTCTAAATCACCAAATACGTTTTGTCCGCCAGCCATTTCGATTAAACGAGTTTCTAAGGAATTTCCTGTTGTATACAAACCTGAATTAACACTATCAAAGACCAAAACTTTGACTGGCTTTTCTATGTTTCCTATCTTTTGTTGAATAGCCTGAATATCCGTTTTCATTTTAGCAACAATATCCTTAGCACGATCCTCTACATGCAGAATTTTACCTAATTGCATCAAATCCTCATAAACCTCGTCGACTGTCGGATGCTTAGATATCGTTCCTGTAATGGTATAAGCCGGGATACCAATTTTTTGCAGCTCTTCTACACTGCCAATTCCTTTTGCTGTAAATGCAGAGCTTCTGCCAATAACGAAGTCAGGATCTACACTTAGAAAGACTTCTAAGGAAGGATATTGCTTAGACAAAAGCTTGATTTGATCATATTTTTCCTTATATTCGGGCAAGACTTCGTCGTCAGGATAAGCTGTACCGACCATTACGTCTTCAACACCTAATGCTAGTAGCATTTCGGTCACATGCTGATTCATACTCACTACTCGCTTCGGTGCTTGTTCGAAGGTTAACGTATGCTCTCCATTTTTAATTTGAATCTTCTCAGCTACTGGTTGTGAATTAGTAGAAGCTGCCTGAGGAATCGTCCCATTTCCACAGCCACTTACTAGTAATGAAAGACCGGCAAAGATTGTAATCATCATCTTTTGACCTTTATGCAAAAGGCCTTGCTTCTTCGTAGTGGAGCTTTGCATAGTACGTTTGTTCATCTTGTTTTCCTACCTTTTCCTTTATTCAACAAATAACCTGATCTGGGATCATATAATGAATGTTCACTCTTCCTGTAACTGGATGAACGGTTACTTCTGTTTGAATCTTGTACACTCGTTCTAAAATTTCAGGCCGAAGAACTTCCTGAGGAGTTCCAGAGCAAACGATAACTCCTTTTTCTAGCATATAAAGACGATCGCAGAACATAGCGGCCAAATTTAAATCATGTAAGGCGGCCAATACGCTTTTTTGCTGTTGTTTCAGCAATTTGAGCATCCCTAATTGATGATGGATGTCCAAATGATTAGTCGGTTCATCCAGCAGTAACAGATCGGTCTCTTGTACAATTGCTCTTGCTAATAAGACGCGCTGCTTTTCTCCCCCGGATAAACTCAGATAACTCCGATCACCCATGTTCTGCAGGCCAACTTGAGCTAGAGCTTGCTCTACTAACGCTAGATCATGCTTATTCTCCTGCTCCCACATACTCTTGTGCGGAGAACGTCCCATCAGTACAAGCTCGTATACATTAAAATCAAATTGAATCTGCGTTTCTTGAACCACTGCACTCAGTTCTTTTGCTAATTGCTTCTGCTGGTATTGACCAAGCTCTCTTTCCAGTAAATAGATACTGCCTGTAGTGGGTAAAAGAGTCCGATATACCTGCTTAAGAAGAGTAGATTTACCACTACCATTCGGGCCAAGCAAGCCCACGAATTCTCCTTTTTGTACGTGTAAATCTATATCCTGCAAGATACATGTCCCTTGAATCTCATATCCAACTTGTTTTAACTCAACATGCTTGTCTACGTCCAATTTTGTAGGCACATTAGCTTCCTCCAAACGTATACGCCCTACGACGCAGCAGCCAGATAAAAAATGGACCGCCGCAAAGCGCTGTGACTATTCCTATCGGCAATTCTTCGGGGGCAATGATTAGTCTAGCCAATACATCCGCCCAGATCATAAAAATCGCTCCACCACAGGCACAAAGAGGGATTAGCCTCCTATGATCAGAACCCACCCACAAGCGAAAGATATGGGGTAACATTAAACCAACAAAGCCAATGCTACCGCTTACAGCAACCAGTAAGCCTGTAACGAGAGAAATCGTAATCAGTAGAATCTTACGCATATTTTCTGGATGTAAGCCAAGTAGCGTAGAGGTTTCTTCCCCTAGTATCAACAAATTTAGATTGCGTGCATTTACCCATAAGAATATAAAGAAAGCAAGTACTGCAATCGTTGGCAATACAAGTGACTCCCACTTGGCACGAGTGAAGCTTCCCATCATCCAGTACAGCACACTTGAAAGGCTTTCCGCTCTTGGTGCCAGCATAATAAAAAAACTAGTAAGCGCTGACAACATAATAGACACAGCTATTCCAGCTAACAACAAACGTATTAGCTGCACCCTTCCGCCTACCAAAGACAAAAGAAACACCAATATAACGGAAGCCAAAGCACCTAAAAAGGCCGCTAAAGAAAGCGCATACGAACCAAATACTCCCAAACTACCAAATAACAGCACTGCTGTTGCTCCCACCGATGCCCCTGATGATACGCCTAAGATATATGGATCAGCTAAAGGATTACGAATCAATGCCTGAATGGCTATCCCAACAATAGACAACCCGGCACCTACAACCGCAGATAATAAAACACGTGGCAGTCGAATATCCCAAACAATATGCATCTGCGCGTTAGACACGTCTGTCCCTACCCATTGTTGTACAAAAGGAACATGTGAGCCTATGACCTTCCAAACGGTAACTGGGTCAATTTGTACTGGTCCCAGCATGATTGCAACCGTCAGCGATAAAAATAATACCACGCCGCTTCCCATCAATTTCGCTATCCAATTTTTTGTATATTGCGTACCGATGCTGTTTACTGACCTTGGGGCTGTCGTGGCGGTTTGTTGCATGCTTCTCCCCCCTATTTAAAACAAAGTAACAAAATGAAACTACTAACTCAGTGATCACCCAAGCTTCAAGTGCAGGTGGCACCGCAATTGGACCTCTACGCCCCGCTAACATGTTATTACTTAAAGATTCGCACAAAAAAGCATCCGTTCCAAAAGGAGACAGATGCTTGGGTTTTTGGACAAACCAATTCCTATAGGTGTATGTACACTATCATCATACGACCTACCCAAACACCTGCCCATCCTCGTGGGAGTGTTACATCTTACGGCAGGTCTCCTGGCTCATGAATCCTCGCAAGCATCCTCCCTTCCCATTCTCTGCAAAAGCGAACAGTGGTGTATCGGATGTTGCTCCTCATTTACAGTGGCGGGACCGCATCGGATTTTCACCGAACTTCCCTTTTAAGTCTGATCCTGAAATCAAACACCGTAACATGGCTATAAATCTGTTGTAATTGTTTGTGAGTGTAACACGATTTGGTGGAACATGGCAAGGCAATGGTTAATTTGTGATAGGTTTGTAAGAACTTTGTAAAATATTTACGTAATGTTTGAAGTTTGGTAGTAATCAGTCAGTGGATTGTTTACATAATGTTAATTATGTTATTTAATTTATATCAAAATTTCTTTTCTTTCTCATTTTATTCACGCTTCGTTTCTATCTTTCCATGAATGTAATAGGAAAGGCAAAAAAGCCATCCAATTAAGGATAGCTTACCTTTCATGTAAGTTGCAATCAATTTTATACCCCTGCCATTATCAGGTTCCTGTCATATAGCCTAAGCATTAGCCCCTTGATGATTTTAGTAACTTGGCTGGACAAGGTTCCTATTATAAGGGCTTCTGTATCGACCCTTGTTAGCTCTGTAAGAAAGGTTTTACCCCTTCTATCATTTTTTTTAAGCTTTGAGCCCCCTTCTCATATTCCTTTTTGGCCACGTTATTTTTTGTTTCAAGTGAAAAAGTCTCCAAATCTGCTTGGCATTTTTTCAACGTAGACAATGTCAATGGTTTTTCCTGAGGGACTGGTACAGTAATTTGGTCATCATATAAATCTACATTCAATTGCCCATAACTGTCTACTTGTCCTATATAAACGTTTTCCAATGGTATTCCCATCTTATTGAGAGTTGTGTGGAGCCATCTTTTCGACAATCCTGTGGTTGCCAAAGGCTCTAACATGACATTCCCATCCAAAATGACCGTTTGAGGCTCTCGGCTTGGAGCTCCTTGGATATTCAGATCTTTGGCAGTAAGCGGTTGATTTTCTTTTTTGAGCAGGACACTAATCTGACCGTTCTGCTCTAATAGCGCATACTCAACATCTGCAATTGAGAATACATTTTTTAAGCGCAATTGTTCTAACAATTCCTCACCAGTATAATTCTCTTTCTTGAGATTATCCTCCATAATTTTCCCATCTTTGATCAGTACACGAGCATTTCCTTCAACTATATCGCTCACTGTCTTACTTTTGACCGATAGATAACTGAGAAGAAATGAAATAAGGGCCCAAATGATCATGCTAACGAATCCGTTCAAAAACCTATCATCAACGTCAGCAGAAATGAATCCCGCAATAGAGCCAATCGTAACACCTACAATATATTCAAAAAAAGTGGCTTGGGCAATTTGGCGTTTTCCCATTAAACGGGTCAAGAACAATAAAGTAAAAAGCGTAACGATTGACCTAATAACAATCTCCCAGAATTCAGGCATAAATATCCTCCCTAGTAACATCTAATCCTTCTATGTATTTAGATTGTGTTACTTTGTTGGTTTTTATCTATAAAAGTCAGGTATAAAAACTGGCTTTGTATTCCAAATTAACTTTGACTACATCAATAAAGGAGTTAACAATGGCTACAAAAAACAGTAAATTAACCGCAACTCAAATCGAATATCAAGCCTTTGCAAAAGCGTTAGAGCCTCCACGACCTGTGCTTAAAAATACCATTCGGGCTTTTTGGGTTGGTGGTTTGATTTGTTTACTTGGACAATTTATTCAAACCTTTTTCATTCACTTTTTTCACTTTGATGAAAAAAGCGCTGGAAACCCAACCTCTGCTGTCCTAATCGCCATTTCTGTTCTCCTAACTGGTTTTGGCGTATACGACAAGCTTGCACAATTCGGAGGTGCTGGAACTGCTGTTCCTGTTACCGGTTTTGCCAATTCGATTGCTTCAGCAGCTATTGAACACAAAAGTGAAGGATATGTACTTGGTGTGGGCGGCAACATGTTTAAATTAGCAGGCTCTGTTATCGTTTTTGGTGTAGTTGCCGCATTTTTCATCGCGTTAGTAAAATGGTTTGTTACTTATGCGGTAGGATAGGAGGATCTGAAGATGTTAAAGGGACATCAATCATGGATTTTTCCAAGCAAGCCAACGATTTTATCCACCGCAACTGTTGGTGGGCCTTTCGAAGCACAAGGAAAAATTGCGAATGATTTTGATATTCTTCATAGTGATACCTGGCTGGAGCAAGACAGCTTTGAAAAGGCAGAAAAAATGATGCTGGAAGAAGCTTGTGATCTCGCTGTCAAACGAGCTAGCTTGCAAAAAGGAGATATCAATTATCTCATTACAGGAGACTTAATGAACCAAATCACCTCCTCAAGCTTTTCAGCACGTACGATTGGGGTACCTTATCTAGGGATATTTGGTGCTTGTTCAACCTCTATGGAGGGGTTGGCTTTAGCAGCCCAATTGATAGATAGCAGGTCAGCTAATTATGTTCTTACGAGTACTTGCAGCCACAATTCGACTGCTGAGAAACAGTATCGTTATCCCACAGAGTATGGTGCACAAAAGCCTCCCTCTGCACAGTGGACGGTAACTGGTGCGGCAGCAGCCGTGGTTGCACCTCAAGGAACAGGTCCGAGAGTTTCCTCTGCTACGATTGGTAAAGTTGTCGATATGGGACTGACTGACCCCCAAAATATGGGGGCAGCTATGGCTCCCGCGGCAGTAGATACCATACAAGCTCATTTTCGAGATATGCAAATTGGGCCTGATTATTATGATTTGATCGCTACGGGCGATCTTGGAAAACTTGGTCACTCAATCGCAGGAAAACTATTGAAAAAGCATGGATTTTCCATTCGTGAGGAAGCTTTCACAGATTGTGGATTATTAATTTATAACGACAATCAGGAGGTTTTCTCCGGGGGTAGCGGCTGTGCATGCTGTGCCACTGTAACATATGGTCATTTGTTAAATCGGTTAGCTAATGGGGAATGGAACCGAATTTTGGTTGTAGCAACAGGCGCTCTGCTTTCACCACTCAGCTTTCAACAAAATGAAACGATTCCTTGTATAGCACACGCTGTAGCTATTGAGAGGGGGGGAAATGAGTGAGCATCTTTATTTGGGCATTTATTGTTGGAGGCATCATCTGTGTCATCGGTCAATTATTAATGGATGTTGCCAAATTAACACCTGCTCATACAATGTCTACCCTAGTGGTAGTTGGGGCCATTATGGATGGACTAGGTTGGTATGAACCGTTAATCAAATGGGCCGGAGCCGGTGTTACGGTCCCCATTACAAGTTTTGGGAATGCTCTAGTACATGGGGCTATGGAAGAAATGCAACGGGATGGTATTGTCGGGATTATTACAGGCATTTTTGAAGTAACCAGTGCAGGTATTTCGGCTGCCATTATTTTTGGTTTTTTAGGAGCAGTTGTATTTAAACCAAAGAGTTAGAGACATACTAAATCAGGAGGTGATATCGATGACAGTAGCTTCTTCAGTAAAACAAACTCTGGCTAGCTTAAAAAGTGCACAGGCCAATTTAGAAACCTTTGCATTAAGTACACAAAATAAACAAGCAAAGCAAGCTTTTACAAAATCTGCCGAGCAAGCACAAACCATTATTGACCAACTGGAAACTCGTGTTCAACAGTTAGAACAAGAAGAACCTCAGTATAAGGGCTTCTAGCATAACACACAGAAGGAGGTAAGGGGGCTGGTTAATACCATCCCTTTTTCCCCTCTTTCTTTTCGTAAATAAAGCATTTCATAAAATACCTTGCTAACATCTACAAATTCTACGCAGGATTACTCAGTTGCGCTATATCTTACACTAGGATCGTAAATTCTATCACAGCACCTCCAGACTCATTGTGATTATAGGCCTTAATTGCTCCTTCATGTTTTTCCACAATCAATTGACATATGTACAAGCCAAGCCCAACACTTGATTTATGCATGCCACTGTTGCTACCCTTATAATATTTAGTAAAAATAGTAGAGAGCTCTTGTGATTCAAAACCAGCTCCTAAGTCAGTTATTTTCATGGTTAATGACTCATCTGTTAAAAAAGCTTCGAGCCTGATGCGATCTCCACTCGATGTATGCTTTATGGCATTGGAAACAATGTTCTCTATCACTTCCCCTATCCGAAACGGGTCAAAGCTACCTCGACACCCCGCATCAAGCGAGTGCGTAACGGAAAATACTACTTCCTTTTGTTTGCATAAATACGAAAATTTATCTTCTATCTCTGCCAAAAACTCGGCAAGATTAACTTGCTTTTTCTGAAGTACAAACTCTGGTCTTTCTAAGTCCCAGACCTCATTTAACTCTTGAATGAATCTTTTTACTCGCTGAGCATGGGTACCTATTGTTTGTAATGACTTATCCTTCTGCTCTTCTGTTATAGAAGAATATGAGCCTGTCAAAAGCTCTATATGACCACAAATGATTGTTATAGGGGGTTTAATATCATGGGTTAAGGCTAAGATCATGTCTTTACGCTGTTCTGTCATTGACCACTGTGTCTTTAAAGAGCTTTCTAAAGCTGAGCGCATATTTTCAAAAGCTTTCAAGGCCTGTCCCATTTCATTGTTATACGAGGTATCAATTGAAAAATCTAGTTCGTTGTTGGAAATCATGCTGCTTGCATTGATTATTTCCTTGAGGGGGTCGGTTATTCCCTTAGAAAACTGATACGATAGAATCGCAATGGTTAAGATTGGAGTAAGCAGCACAATGGGAAAAAACAAAAAGATTAAAAAAGAGTTCATCTCGTATTTTTTCGATCAGATTGTATAAAAATCCAATATGATATAAAAAGAAATCTTCATACCTAAGAATAACGGCCCCTTCAGTGCGATCAAAAGTATACAGGTTTTGGCCCAATATACCTGGTTGATCGCAATAGGTCTTACATAAGCCATTCGTAGGCTTCCACGCCGATACTCTTCGTTAAAGCTTAATGAAAAGAACACAATCGTAATAGCATTGCATGCGGTAAGAAGCATCTCTTGTAAACTAGTGATATGAAAATTCATGTTGGAGCTAAAAGCCACATCTGTCAGCTTGACTTTTGCATTCATTTCCAGCGAAAACGTGCATGCAAGCCAAACAATAAAAGGAACAGCGATAAAACAAAGAACATTTATCTTCTTTCCCCAAAACTTTGAGTGTCATACCCTCCTCCATCTGCTCAAGAAGAGCTTTATCGTCGCCATACCATTTCATTCTGCCTTCCTTTATGATCACAAATCGGTTGCATATTTTTTGAAGTTCATCAAGTAAATGACTGGAAATAAAGAATGTGATACCGAAGCTTTCTTTTAGCCTTACGATTAACTCTCTTAGCTCTCTCATCCCCATAGGGTCGAGTCCGTTTGCAGATTCATCCAATATGACAATGCGAGGGTTATTTAATAGTGATTGAGCAATTCCTAACCGCTGCTTCATTCCCAGCGAATACGTTTTGACTTTGTCGTTTCCTCTGTCGACCTTATCCGTCTTTAACCCTACAATTTCAAGCACTTGTTCCACTTTGTTTTCCTGCTCTTTTCTCGACATGCCTGGATTTAATCTCGCTAAGTTTTGAAGGTTTTTTCTTCCTGACATATATAGGCGTCACTACCATTGCCCCTATCTCCCTAAGCGCCTGCTCCCTTTTTGTGGTTACCTACACCATTTATCAGGATTTGGCCTTCTGTTGGCTTAACAAGCCCCATCAGCATTCGAATGCTTGATCTCCATTTTTATCTCTTTCATTGGAAAGCTCCTTTCTTTTTTCAATTAAAGCAAATAAAAATCAACTTTTTATCAACTAGAAAAACTGTTCACCACAGACCTGAATGTGTATAAATAAAAAAACCGAGCCTTATGAAAAAGGTCTCGGTTTTTATTCCTTGATTTTTGAACGTCATTTCCTCAGTGTTTCGTTTTCTGTTGATCCTCTGGCTTTTTTTCAATAAACTTGCTGACCCACTTGCCTTTCACCCAATTTAGCTCAATTGCAGCCTTATTTCCGTTTTCTCTCTTCCAAATCAGATATCCCCTCTTTTGAGTCGGGTGGACAAGCAGTAACGGAATAATATCCCCTCGGATTCGATGTTTAATTAGCTCTCCTTCTGCTATTTCCAATAAATAAGCCGCTTCAATTGGATTGCCAAGGCTCTTTGGAGGCTGATGGAGCAATTCCCTCATTTCGAAGTAACCAATCGTCACCCAGTCCGGTTGATTCAAGGCAAAAGCTTTCATTGTTTCATTCCAAGCTGTCTGAATCTTATGCTCCACTTCCTCACTTCTTTCGGCCGTACGTTTGAATGTAATATGTAATAGCTCCCCCTGAGCATCCAGTGTGACAAAATAAGCATAGTACGATGAAGTCTCGGGCAGATTCACAGGTTTAAATTGGACAATAGAACGTAGAATTACATTCGTTGGTTTCTTTCCTTCTATACCACCAATTTGTGCAGCAGATTCAACATGAGAAGCAGTGTAATCCTGTGTGATTTTCTCATCGATACGCTTCAGCCACAAGGTAGCTTTCTTCTGAGCTTCAGAAACAGACAAGGCCGTTTGGGAATCTGATTCCTGCTTAAAGCGATTAAATGATTTCAATTGCCCTGTAATCTTGTCTATCTCCATAGAAGCGATTTTGTTTTCTCCCTTTTCTATAGTTACATCATAGATATGTTTTTCTGTAAAATCGATTTTCTCCTCTATCTTAACCTTGGAATACAACTGCAATTCCGGGAATGCTGTCAAAAATTTCTGAAAGGTGACTCTTGCAGGAGCTGACATTGCATCTAATGGTGAGATTCGTTTCATTTTGTCAGAAGCTTCCTGTGAGGTATGCAGGATAGAACTACCTGTTGACTGAAGAGCAGGTAAAATTCCAGTGTTATTTTTATATAACATGACACAAATACATAATATGGCTGCACATGTGACCCCCCATTTAAAACGATGGCCCATTCTATTAATAGCTCTTCGCTGTTGAACTTTTCTTGCAATCACTTTTTGAATCTCTTGACTTTTCTGCCCATCTAAAGCATAACGAGGCATATTTTGTATTTGATCATACAGCTTTTTTTGCTCATGAGAAAGATTCATGTCTAATTCCTCCCTTTGCAGAATGGAGTAGCTCTTGTTCCAGTTGTTTCATTGCCCTGTGCATCGTGACATTTACCTTCGTTTGACTCCATCCTAATATTTCAGCGGTTTCAGCTCCGGTTAGACGCTGAATTCCTCTCAGTATCACAACGTCGCGATATGCTTGTTTTAGCTTGCTGATCGCTGTATATAGCTCCCTACTTTCTTCCCTTGCTTCCAGAGCCTCGTCTGGCGTTTTTTCAGTTGAGATAAGATAATGGAATAGTTTCCCACCTAGTAGCTTTTTTACCTTTTGCTTTCGATAAAAGTCAATCGCAGCATGTCGCGCAATGGTAAAGAGCCATGTTTTGGGATTAGACTTGTACTCAAAACGATGTAAATTGGTTAATACTTTGATAAACACCTCCTGGACCAAATCCTCGACATCCGTGCTTCCTGTGTAATAGACGAGGTAATTGTAAATATCATTTTTGAATTGAACAAATAAGCGTTCGACCTCATGATTGCACTCCACATTTTTTCACTCCAATTTACAGAATACACAAATTAGACGGACGATCTTTTTGTTTTATTACAACAAAATAAAAAACCGTATAGATTCTCTGTCTACACGGTTTTCTAAACGGAACAAACGATATTACGTTCTCTTGGTAACATTACATTTCATTTAAGACCTTTACACCTTTTACAATATTCCAAATGAAATAGTAAATCATTACAATTGCAGTAATAGCATAGGTAGCGATGATACTAAATCCCACTGCTGTCTCTGTTCCTTGATTCAAGCCAATGGTGCCTGATACTGCAAGTCCAATAACTAGGGTTACATACGGAATCAGATGCGTCCACAGCGCTTTTTTAGCATGAACTTTAACCGCATGGTCACCTACGAAATAAACAATAATCGGTAGTAAAAATGGAGCAAAAAAGACACTTAAGTAGCATAAAGAAGATAAAATATGATTTCCTTTCATAACATTCACCTCAAATGATTTCTTATGCTGCTATTATTGCATTTACCTTCTATTTCAACTATCGAATAACCTTACACAAATATAACAAATTTGTAAGGTTCACCAACTAGTTATATTACTATCATGTAAAACATGCCTCCTCAGAGGGAAGCGCAGTTGATTTGATGCTCTGTAATCTTTTAGTTATTTATGATTAGATATGAGTTTTTACACTTACTTTTAATGGCGTTGTGATGTTTTATAATACTTGTTGACGAATTTGGTCAACAAGTCGCCAACAACTCCTTATCATATTCATTTACGTGTCTTGAAGTTGATTGGTAAAAGAAAAAATCGAGAATAACCCCCGACTTATTTAAATAGTTCGTAATATTGTTCGATTTCATTACCGCCCAAAATATGGAAAACACGAACCCCCATAAGCTTGGTCCCGGATAAATCATCTTTATAGAAGTGGGCGAAAAGCTCGTAATTCCCGTTACCTGATAAATTCGCATATAAACCTTCAGGAGTTTCAAATTTTGTCGAGCTAAGCCTTTTCAATTGGTCATTGTTAAACGAGTAGATAGAAATATACTCAGTACCGTCCATCACCTTTTCCCTTATGCTGAAATTTCCGTTTCCAATGTGTCCTTTGGGAACATTAGTATCTCCAGCCCTCGCCATTCCAGGTATCATTTGAGCATCGACTATTTTTTTCCCATCCGGCGTGGTTCTTGGTAACTTCACTTCTTTCTTCGTAGCGTAGTTCTTTACAGAAACCGCCCAACGTTGCTGGTTAGCGCCAATGTCAGTACCTAAATAAACCGTATCATACAATTGATCATACTTGGGTTCGAAATTGTCTTCAGTGAACATAAATTTTCTCAAGAATTAGGTTTTTCTCGTACAATCAATGCCTATACCTTTCATTCTGGACTCCCATATCTTAATAGGGATCATAAGGAAAGGAGGTATGGAATATGAAAATTAGCCCTCTTTGCCGCAGATTCGCGGAAATTCTTAACGCCGAACCCACAGTCGTTAATGGTGTCTGTACTGCCCAGACCCTCCGTACCAACATAAAACCTACTATCTTAGGCAGAAGGTCGAAATCTCCCTTAACCATCCCACAATTTCATTCTTTTGAAAACAGTAAGAAGAATGGTAGGGCTTTGTGTCTTGGTGAGACAGTCATTCTCACTGAGGAGATCAATCCGTATATTTCAAGACTTCGAGAACATGGCATAAAGGTAACTGCCCTTCATAACCACTGGCTATTTACCGACCCTAATCTATGGTATATCCACTATGAAAAGCTTGAGGAACCTTTGGTCTTCGCTAAAAGTGTACGTGATGCCCTGAAAGTGTTAACAAAAGAAATCGTACGTCCGTGTGAATAGAGAACATAATATTAAGAACAGAAAAGCGATGACGGTCGGCGAAAACCCGGCTGTCTTCCTTTTTAGCTAAAGGTAAGGTGCGTAATTTGCAACACAAATTTCTTCTTTGTTACATAGAGGCTAGGGCTACTTTATAAATATCTCCTGTCTTAATGATTCTTTTACAACACGCCCATGCCGTCCCATGTTGTCGAGTAAAGTTTAGAAATTCTGTCGAGAACGGTCCACTATAGCCAACCAAGATAATCGAACAATAATTATACCTGTGCGCCGAAAAGCATCTAAATTGCATCCGTCTTGCATCTCTATACCTTTCTATAGGTTTTAGGATGATCATGTTCCACGTGTGTGCCTAGCAACTGGTTCACCTTTTTAACATAGATAATGGATATTATTAGACATAATTTCCCTCCACACACAAGTAATGTAGTGTTAAATCCCATCATTTTGGATAGGTTTTCAAAAAGTAGTGAAACCTAGAACATGAAATAACTACATGTTTAGAAAGATCAAATCCGTAGGGTGGTGATCATAATGGACTCACGACAACGTTCCCCAAAGGAAGAACCAACGATAGCTCCAAGTATGAACGGTCATGATCCACTTGAAGAAAAAGCGAGCGCTGATGAGGTAGAAAAAGGAGAGTATACTTCAGTCACTAAGCTTTTTCTTGACCGCACTCCAGAAGATTAGAAACGGGCAACATGTCCGTTTTTTTTTTACTTCAGGGATATATTGGAAAGGATTGTTCTAGATAGCATAATGTTTACCTACTAGGCTGGTGTCCAAAGCTATCATTTTGCAGGTTATTACAATAACAATATCTGCATCATTCCCGAGGAGAATTAGATCAATATGAAGAAAAAACATGAGACATCCCCAAAAACTTCCTTTATCCCTCCATTAGCTGCTCGAATGCGATACGATCATACAGCCAGACCAGGCATGGTCAATTGGTACAATCCTAAGCAACTGATTGTAACAGGGATCAAAACATTGCTTTCGACACTATTTGGACTCTACTCGGATTTTAGATTGATCGAGGCTTATGGACAAAGCGCACCCCGTTTCGAAGATTACTCGAAAGCTATTAAACAGGATGAGCAAGGTAATTATGTAACAGACAAACAGGGCTTCTATTGTTTAGATGAGTCGCGTGAACGTGAAGAGGTATGGATTGATTATGTTAGTGACCTGGGTGATGGCTTCAATTCTACATACACAGTGGCCTACTATCTTTCGCGTCCGACATTGTGTCTAGAAGATAACGATTCTAATCATAGCCACATCACATCAAGAGGCAACATCTTAATTTTCGGAGGCGATCAGGTATACCCTACCGCTAATAAAAAGGCATATGAGACACGTTTAATTACACCCTATTATCTTGCTATGAGATACTCTGAGCATCCCCATCCCCAAGTATTTGCCATACCAGGTAACCATGATTGGTACGATGGACTTGTTGCATTCACAAGATTGTTCTGCTCTCGTAAGTGGTTCAATGGCTGGCAAGCACCACAGCAGAAAAGCTATTTTGCCATCAAACTCCCTCACCATTGGTGGCTGTTAGGCACAGATGTACAATTAAACTCTGATATCGATGGTCCCCAAATTAAATTTTTTGAAAGTATTGCCGAACAGATGCAAGAGGGTGACCGTGTTATTCTATGCAATGCAGAGCCCTATTGGGTTTCCTCTTCAAAATATGGAGAGTACGATCATACCTATAATGAAAACAATCTATTCTTTCTGGAAAAACTTTTGAAAAAACAAATACAGGTGTTCATTGCGGGTGACCAGCATCATTATCGTCGTTTTGAATTCGTCCCTGAGGATTCAAAGGGGAATCCTGACCATAGCAAAAAAGTAGTCAAAATAACTGCTGGTGGCGGAGGAGCATTCTTACATCCCACACACGACTTTAAAGAGCAATACATTAAGGAACATTTTTCTGAACAAATCACTTCAAAGGAAAAGCGGATTTTTAGACGAATGAAAGATTTCCCTGACCAGCAAAAATCCAGACAGCTTTGCAGAGGAAATCTTTTGTTTCTGGCCAAAAACAAAACGTTTGGCATCGTGACCTCTATTATTTACCTCATGTTAGCTTTTGCTGTCTTTGGGGTGGATAGCCCTTCTCCTCCAGATGGATCTTTTGGGGACTCTCTTGTGATAACAATCTATAAAGCAACCCACTCCATTCAGGCTATATTTTGGATGTTAATCATTGTTGGTGGCTTTTGGCTATTTACCGACACTCATTCTCGAAGGTATAAATGGATCGCAGGATGTATACATGGTTTAAGCCATATAACTGCTGCTCTACTAATCAATGGCGGGGTAATATTTTTGCTTAGATCGTACTTGAAATTGGATTGGGGCCCAGGGACTCTTGCTCTATACATGCTATTCATGGCAATTGGTGGGTGGGTAATCGGATCATCTTTAATGGGGCTTTATCTCTATATATCGTTAAATGTTTTCGGTCGGCACAGCAATGAGGCTTTTTCCTCTTTAAAGGTTGAAGACTGGAAAAACTTCCTTCGCATCCATATTGACAAGGAAGGAAACCTGACGATATATCCAATTGGCTTGGAGAAAATTGTTACCCATTGGAAACCAGCTCCCCTCACAGAAACAGGTCCATTGCTTGAGCCGGATGTCAAATATCCTGAGATTAGGAAGCTGTTCCTAAATTAATCGAATCTCCCATCATCATTTATCCGCGGACTTCAAGCAAATAACCCTTCGGCACATGCTTTTCTTATTATCCATGGCCAAAGGGTCATTTTTTTCTATCTATTTTTCTATCTATTTTTCTATCTTTTCTTTACCGTTATCTACTCTTGTTAAATGCTCCAGAATGTAGGGATAAACATCTCGTATGGCATTTTTTCCAAAAAGACAATCAATATGGCCATACTCTGGAATTATATGATGTTGATAGAGAGCTTCCATTCCTTTCACATAGCTCGTGATAGGTCTGTTCTGTCCCTTCTGGCGTGTTTACTTGGTTTTCTGCTCCATGAATTAAAGTGATGGGTATAGCTAAACGGTCTAAATGGTCCATATACACATCCGCTCCATCATGTCGCAATAATCTTCCCTCCCTAAAAATAAGAGCTACTTGCTCAAAGGCAGTAATATTAGCTCCACCTAGCATTTCATGAAGACATCATGTGTCGGTTCATTGAGCTGTTCATGCTCAAATAAAAGTCCGTACATAAAGGTTGCACGCCTACAAACAGGGCTGTGACATCTTTCCTCTAACGACAGAGGGTAAAGCTTCAAGGCTTGGTTATACATTACATTAAACCAATCGTCTTCAGTATCGTAATAAGCCTGTAAAGAGTCTATGCCAAGTTTACTAAGTAACGTAGGCAAGTATAGCCCTACTTTTAATCGGTTTAGGAGTGGCGGTTTAAAATGAGCAGCGATTTGGGATAAAATGATAGAACGAATTCCTTGAAGCCCATTTAGCATGGACATGGTAAAAGTTGCAGCACCGACGCAATGGGCAAGTACATCGATGTACTCGGCTCCAGTTACCGACTGGATTTTCGATATAGCAGCTGGATAATCAAATTTTGCAACAGCATCCAATGTAAATTGATTATGATGATATGGCAATTCGATACTGGCACGCCAATCCAGTAGCCATACATCATAACCATGCGCATAAAGATACTCCAATAGATTGGTTTCGATCGTATCAAGTGAAAAAATAATACTTGATACACCGAACCCATGAGTTAACATAATAGGTCCCTTATCCCCCCCTCGATACCGACTTAAGCGAAGTTCTACACCATCCCCAGTAACAAAGTAATGAATTTCTGGGGCTCCTGTACGCAATGAACGCTTTTTACGAGGAGGAGCTGTGGGATTAAATACATGCTCCTTAGCGAAAATACTTCCATATGTTTCATAAAGAGAGCCAGCAAAAAACGTTCCAAATCGGGCAATTGCCTTCATTTTTTCGATTTGATTGGTCTCATTTAGTATTCGGATCGTCGTTAATTGCTTCATAAAATCTTCTTTTTCCATCATCAAAATTCCTCGGCCAAGCATGGGAGCAGTATGATCCTCTCCATCATAAACAGAGATGTATAGGGTTGTGGTATCCGACCACATGTCTAGCTTCGAGTCATGTCTAATCTTTTTGAACCCCTCTATAAAATAAGCTTGTCCTTCTACTGAGCTCATACATAAGCGATACCACATCTCTTTGCTATCAGGGGTGGATGGATCATCTACAAGTAAATGAAATGTACCTTTATGTACGGTTAAAGGCTTATTGGATAAAGCAGGAGCCTCTACTATGCCGGTAACAGAAGCTTGATGTTCTTTCCTTTCCAGTAGTTCTTCTACATTGTCAGTTTGTATGGTTAGATTGAATATAAAAGAAGAATTTTGTTGCTTACCAATCTCATAGCCCTTGCGATAATCATCGAGCACCTTTTTTGCAAAATAACCTTTCATGGTCTCGATAAAGGATAACCCCATTGTCCCTTGATTTTTTTGTCTCAGACGGCTGCATTGAGAATTCATAGTCTATTTGTAAATTACGGTCTTTCGCTAGCAAGTAACAGATACGCTCCGCCAAGGAAGCAATGGTTAATAAGGGATTGACCCCAAGCGAACGTGGAATAATTGACCCATCGCAAACATACAAACCTTCGTGAACAGCATCCCCTTTTATTCCAGAAAATAGTTGTCCCTTATGGTTAACAGCGCCTTGCTCAGCACTATCTGCCATAATACAACCTCCTAAAGGGTGAACCGTTATCAAATCCTTGTCGAAGTATTTACTCCAAATGGGATTAATGACATACTGTCCTCCACCTAGAGATTCACTGGCCTTTTTTAAGGTTCTATTCACCGTTTCAAAAACAGCTTGCTTGCCTACGCCCTTCCAACGGACTCTTAGGCGATTATGTGTGTCATCTAGATACAATTGCCCATTCGCATCATCATGTGCCATGACGAGGTAGGTTTGTGTATTTCGGACAGCTCCGGTACGAGCCCCGCAAACAAGACTGATGAGCTCTCTTTCTTTTTCTTTTATATGATCCTCAATATGTAAGCTAAGCGGTTCTCCGAATTCCTTAGCCACTTTAGCTAAGTTCACAGGCAATAGATTGGCCAAAGGCGAGGGCAGATTTCCTTCCTCAATAACCATTCCATCTTCTAATACTGGCTGGTTTCGCATATCTATGATGCTTGTGATGCATGGTCCCACGGGCTCCATGTGTCGAGGATCTAAGAAACCGAAGCCTACCCCATTGATTTGGGTTTCTGTATTATAACTTAAAGCAACAGCATCCCCATTTTCGGTGAAATGTTTACCAATCTGATCGGATAGAGGTAATCCAGATTTTTTAGATCGCATCAAAATTTCTGTACTTCCTAAAGATCCTGCTGAAACAATAACGATATCTGCGGTCACAAATAAGGTATCTTGAGCATGCAGAAACTCACGGCCATCATGCAGGAGATTATAGTAAACGAAATGCTGCTTATCCTTTTGTTCAATATGAGAAACACTTACCTGAGTGAAAATTTCTGCACCGAAATTAGAAGCATCAGGCAAATAATTCATAGCCAACGTATTCTTTGCTGCATAATTGCATCCAGACACACAATCTCCACAGCATACACAAGGCTCCTGCTCAATACCTACATGGTTTTTTCCATCTTTGAACGCTTCAAAAGTAACTGTAAGCTCTGGCTTATAAAACGGATATCCCATATCTACCGTTGATTTTTCAAGTGCTTTTGCTTTTGCTAATACAGGATAGCTATCAGGATAAGCTCGTGGCATTAGCATCTCCCGGGCTCGGGTATACCCGTCCTCAATCAAGGTATGCACATCTTCACGAATTTGTTTTGGCCAACACGTACATTCAAATACGCGAGGTTCGGCTTTTATGGCAACGTTTGCATTTATTAATGATGTCCCCCCCCAAGCCACAGCCTGTTAGTACATTGATATCCTCGTCTACATGAAAGTTATATAACCCCGTAGAGGAGCCTATGGTAAATTGCGGTAACTGAATCGATAACTCCCTAACAAGCTTCAAATTCAGTATTAGGAAATTCCCCAGGACAAAATTCTTTTCCGCGCTCTAACAGGCAAACCTTTAGCCCAGAGCGAGCCATTCTAGAGGCTGCAATGCTCCCTCCATAACCAGAACCAATCACAACAACTTGATAATGAGGCTTTATTTCACTTGGAGATGAGGATAGCCGTTTGATTCAAATCCCTCCTATCATATTTGCATAACGCATAACGATTTCTTCTTATTATTTTTCATTTATTTACCCTTATATACAAATGACGGTAGAATTAATGGTACCCTGAGCATAGACAATCCGATACACCAAGCTATAAATAAACTCATTGATTCCTTTATTGAAGACTCTGAGTGGATTCATGTTTTTGGGGATCGAATTATTTTACAAACTCCTGAGGCTATGTCCATGTTTCCCTCTGAATAGGCAGGCGCTTCTCATACCTGATGTTGTTTACTGATGGAAACCGCATCGACCTGACCTTAATTCCACTAAGTGAAGCTGAGAAATATAGCAAGGAAGATAAGCTACTGCTCGTTTTAATGGATAAAGATAACTGCCTTCCTGAGGTCCCTTCTCCAACCGATGTAGATTATTGGGTAAAGCGTCCGTCAACTGCATTTTTTCCAATTTGCTAACAAATAGGCTTTAAAATTGCCCAAGGTACATGTAGAGGGCGGTATTTCTCCTCTATCACATTACAGGGCTTATGTTTGCGTTCTTTGTTTGTTACAAAAAAAATCTGCCGTATCGACAGATTCATTTTCGGTAATGTGCGAGCCAAAACTAAAGGCACTTCATTTCTATTATAGAAATGGTGGGTTACTGTTAGCCTCAAATTGCTTTTTCATTTACAAAGCTCCATAAAATGCTATCGTATCCCTGACCCTTATAGTCCCGATGCATGTACAGGAAATCGAGGCTATCAAGCTCTTTCCTCACAAATGAAAAAAGCCAATGACTCTGCCTTCCTTTTCTAGCACATATACATGTTTTTTCTATGTATGCTTGGGTTATGGTTAAGTCTTCTTTCCAAGCTAAAATAAACGCCTCGTCATAATCCCATGTTGCCTTTGAATCCAGAGCAAGTTGGCTTAGTTCCTCTGCTTCCGATAAAAGAGCCTCTCTAAGCATCATCACCCGTTCACCCACAGGTCTATCTTGTTCCTACACTCGACTAGAAACGATTCATCATCAGCTCAGTAGTTTCTTCCATAGTTCATCAAAGTCGCCATTTACTCGTAAATTTTTGAGTTCTTCATTAGTGCTTGCTATAGGTATGTCTCGCTTTGTTGCTATTGATCCTACATGATTTTTACAATACGTTGATCTAGCTATTATTTGAATGGCTTTGCTTTCTCGATTAGGAATCGCACACTGAATGTAAGAGGCATTTGCTTCACATTGAATACATGTTATGTTAGTTGGAATTAGTTGCAGTGGTTTTAATAGTTCAACGTTTACGTATGCTTTCTTGTCTGACATTTGATTCCTCCAATATTTCATTATGACTGTTTTATATTTGTATGATCTTACATTCATTCTATCCTTACATATTGTATGTCGGTATTGACAATAGTCTACTGTATGAGCATGTAACATTTGGAATTTATATAATCTTATATTATTATTCTTTATATGTAAAATAGGTGTTTTCATCATTTCTATTTTCTTCTTATCTCATAATCAATGATACGGAGTGTTTCTAGAAGTCCGTATCATTGATAGTTTGTAAAACACAAATCCTCTTCGTGCATACATATTTCATCAAATCATCAAAATCTCCCTGATTTCCTGCTCAGTTAAAGTAGATAAAGCTTCATGACCTGGCTGAATTACTTCCTCAATTAGATTTTTCTTTTTCTGCTGAAGCTCGTACATTTTCTCTTCCACTGTACCTTGGGTGACCAGACGTACCACCTGCACTACGTTTTTCTGTCCTATTCGATGGGCGCGATCAGCTGCTTGCTGTTCTACAGCCGGGTTCCACCACAGATCATAGAGAATAACCGTGTCTGCCCCGGTCAGGTTCAATCCAGTACCACCTGCTTTTAAGGAAAGAAGAAACAAATCTCGCTCCCCTTCATTAAACCTGTTACACAGCTCAACCCGTTCAGCAGTGGGTGTACTCCCATCCAAATAAAAGTACGGTACCCCCAAATAACCTAGCTCTCGACCAATTAATCCAAGCATCTGGGTAAATTGAGAGAACACCAGAATTCGTTTCCCAGCGCTTAGGCACTCTTGAATAACCTCTAGCAATTGTTCAAGCTTGGCGGAGCTTCCTGCGTAGTCCTCGACAAACAGAGCAGGGTGACAGCATATCTGGCGAAGCCGAGTCAAACCAGCTAGAATTTTAATCTTGTTTTTCTGAAAGCCATCCTCATCCAAATGTTTTAATGTCTCCTCCTGTAATTTTGCCAGATAGGCGACATATAATTTCTTCTGATCTGGTAGAAGCGCAGACGCTTGCAGTGATTCAATCTTTTCGGGAAGTTCCTTTAATACATCGGTTTTCAAGCGGCGTAATAAAAACGGTCGAATCTTTTTGGCTACCACTTCTTGCGTTACATTATGGAACGCCTTTCTATTCTGAAAGAGTTCTGGGAACACGGCGTCAAAGATCGACCACAATTCCTCCAGTTTGTTTTCCACAGGTGTTCCAGTAAGAGCAAAGCGATACTTGGCCTGAATCTCCTTTACTGCCTGTGCCGTCTGGGTGACGTAATTTTTGAAAGCCTGTGCCTCGTCCAAAATAAGAGTATGAAACATCGAGGCAGCATACAAATCAATATCCCTACGCAGTAGTGGGTAAGAGGTAATGATAACATCTGCCCCTGATGCTTCTCGTATGATGCTAGTGCGCTCCACTCTGCTGCCATCAGCGATGACAGTCTGAATCTCGGGTGCAAATCTTTTCAGCTCATTTCGCCAGTTGTACACCAAAGAAGCTGGGCAGACAATTAACACTGGCATTCCCTGCTCTCGGATCTCTGGCAGCACGGACACGATAAAAGCGATGCTTTGCAATGTTTTGCCCAGTCCCATATCATCTGCTAGAATACCGCCAAAACGATAGTGCGCTAACGTTTTCATCCATTGAAATCCATATATCTGGTAGTCTCGAAGTACACGAGCCAAGCTTTCGGGTACAGGAAAATCCAGATTGTCAGGATTTCGAATATTCTCTAAAAGACGTCGAAGCGATTTGCTCAGCTTGACGTTCTTGCCCCTTTCATGTGAATCAATCAAATGAAGTCCACGGACTAATGGAAGACGTAGATTCGCTTCCTTCCACTCCTCTTTTCGTATACCTAGCTCATTTATAAAGAGGGAGATCTCTTGGAACTCCACACTCTCCAACGGTAATAATGCTCCATTAGGTAATCGATAGTATTTTCGCTTCTCTTCAAGCGATTTCAGTAGCTTTCGAATGTCTGAATCAGGTATTCCAGCCATATCAAAATTAAATTCAAGCCATTGCATTCGGTCATCTACATCTACTGTTATCTTAGGAGGAGTATGCCAAGCGTGAAGTCTTACTTTTACTGCTGTGGTTGCATATACCTTTAAGAGCTTCTCTAGCACGGGAATGACATGGTATAAAAATTCATATTCCGCCTCTTCATCATCCATAAAATATCCTGCTTCCGTCTTCACAAAGGAGCTTTTTTCCATAAGCTCCAGAATTCGTTGCTCCTGATCACCATCCCTCATGAGAATCGGATCAGTATCTTTTTTCCGGCTAGTAGTCTCCAAAGGGTTGATGATAATATCGCCATATTGAAATTCAAGACCTGCAAGCAATCGATCTCTCACTCGGTCTAGGTATAGCCTTGCCTGTAACGGTGTTTGTACGATTTTCTCAGAAACAGCTTGAGCAATATGCACACTTCCTAGCTTTATCAGACCAGGTATAACCTTTTCCATAAAAGGTTCCATTTGCTCTGGCTGAATCTGAACTTGATTCCTGTGAGATGGATCAAGCATTCTTTTTAGTTCAAGGAGACGCTTGCACTGTTCCTGCTGTAGCTTTATAAGCTTTCCATCTGAGAGGACTACTTCATATGATTCCATGATGGTGAGCTTATCTAAGCCCCGAATATCCAACTGATAGCCTGTAGACTGCGCTTGGTCGAATTCAAATTGCAGAGGTAATGGCCCATCGGATAAATGGATACCATCAAGCAGACGATCTCCCTGCTCAAGCTTTACCAATGGGGCCTTCATAAGCAAGGTTAGAAGAGGCTCCCATGAAAAAGGAGGAATCAAAAGCATCCGATCACCGCTCTTACTATTAGCATGGACGGAAATATTCCATGTATCTTGAAACATTCTTTCGTTCTTACTAATTTGGACTAATTGCTGAAGAACTTCATCGTTTTCTTTTTGAAAGCTATGAAGCTCAGGATCATAGGCAAAGTGTTTCGAGAAAATAACCCCTTCACGACGATCCATTCGATCAAGAAATTCTCTTATATTTTTAACAACATAGAGTCGTTTTGGCCCTAATTTAAGCTCTAGACCAAACATGTACCTACCATAACCATAATGGAAGGGTCTACAAATAAACTCTACGTCAAGAACCTCCCTTGTATCTAGGAGTGCACGCGTACTGCTTGGACGCAACGATTGGCGGCTAAATATCTTCAGCATCTGTTTTGCCATTTGTGCATCTGGATCAGAGAACATTGCAGGCCGCTCCAAAGAATCGGCAAATTTTGCTCTGGTATACTCGCGCCCCTCAGCTATCTCCTCTCTAACCAGTATCTGACTAGCATTGATACGATTAAATGGTCTGCTACTATCCTGATTACTATCCCGTATACTTAACAATACAGCAGCAATATGCTGACAAAATTTATCGTACGAAGAAAGGGTAGGACAAGTGCATTCCGCACTCACTTCCCCTCTGTTTAATGTAACAGTAACCTGGTAACCGTTCCCCGCATTTACCGTTGCTTGATAGCTTTGTTGATCTGGGCCATAATGCGTAATCATCACCTTTCCCGTTCGATAATATGCGTCACCTTTTTCGTAAGAGACCTGACCGCACAAGGTTTTAATGATCCTTCGACTCAACTGAAAGCTCATTGTATTGTTCCTTCCTTTTGCATGTTAATTTACTCTATCCGGTTTTACTTTCGTACCTATGATAGCAGAATCAGCTCCAAATAAGAAAAGGTTCCTTGAGAACAAACTTCTTTTGCTACTAGAATCGAAAAAAATGTTCCTTCTGCAAGACAAGCCCTAGTTAATATGTTTTGTCCAAATGTAAATCAAACAGTATAATGAAAGTATTTCAAGCATGAGAGGAAGGTGCCCGGCTTTTGTCTACAGCAGGAGTCTTCGAACGTATTCAAATTAATTTTCACCTGCTATCTTCTAAGGAAAAAGAAATTGCAGAGTACATCCGGAAGCATAAGGATCTGATGTTAAATATTAATATTAAAGAATTAGCACAGAAAGTAGAAACATCCACTTCAACCATCACCCGGTTTTGTAAGAAGATTGGTTGTAATAATTTTGTCGAATTTAAAATCATGTTAAGTCGTGAGGTTGCTCCTGCAGAAACAAGTGAAAATACATTTGCTCAAGTAGGAAATACCTATTTGCAGATCATCCAGTCTACGATTGAAATGATTGATCCAGCGATTATCAAACAGATTGTTCAATTGATTATAGACTCACGGGTTATTCACATCTATGGGATCGGCAGCTCAGGCTTGACCTCTCTGGAGATGAAAAACAGATTGGTACGGTTTGGCTTGCTGGTCGATGCGATTATTGATCCTCATATGATGCTGATGGATGCTTCGCTTTTAACCAGCAATGATTTGGTCATTTGCCTGTCAAATACGGGGCTGACACGTGAAGTCATTGATGCTGCTAGGGAAGCTAAGTCGCATGAAGCCACTGTCATTAGCATCACAAACTATAATCACACGCCCCTCACCGATACCTCTGATATAGTCCTGTTCACATCCACCCTTCGACGAAGTGATGAATTACAATTGGTGCAAAGCCAGCTTGCATTCTATTTCATCATTGATGTCATTTCGATGCTGTTAGCCGAGGATGCTGATTTATTGGCTAAACGCCAAGAAACATTGCGCGTTCTTTACCAGCATAAACAAGGATAATCTTTGAAAAAAAGAAGGCTTTCACCAATTGGCGAAGCCTTCTTTTTTAGACTCTACATCTGCCTTTCTCTTCCTAATAGAAAGATAGCGCGATTATTATGCTTTCGCAAGCTGATCAACAAAACGCTTTGTAATCTGCTGCGGACGCGTTATAGCCCCTCCTACAACTACAGCATAAACTCCTAGCTCTAAGCAGCGCTTGGCCATATCAGGAGTTAAGATATTTCCCTCCGCAATGACTGGCACAGAAACACATGCAAGTATTTCCTGCAAAAGGGAAAAATCGTTATCGTACAGCCTTTGCCCGATACTCTGAGGGGTGTAGCCAACGAGAGTAGTAGAGACAAAATCAAAACCAAGCTCCTCTGCCTTTTTCGCTTCTGCCAAGGTAGCAACGTCCGCCATTAGCAATTGGGACGGGTATTTCTCTTTTACTTCCTGAACAAATCGTTCTAGTGTTTTCCCGGCTGGTCGAATTCGATCAGTCGCATCTAGCGCAATAATTTCGCAGCCTGTCTCGACTAGCTCATCTATTTCTTTCATGGTTGGAGTGATATAAATTTCTGAATCGTCGTAATCGCGTTTGACGATTCCCATAATTGGTAGCTTGACCTGATTTTTAATTTCTGCAATATCTTCCCGCGTATTGGCACGAATACCAATGGCACCGCCTTCCTCAGCCGCCCGTGCCATTCTCCCCATGATAAAAGCGCTGTGCAAGGGTTCATCAGGCAAAGCCTGACATGATACGACCAAGCCATGCTTAATTTGTTCTTTTATTACTTCATTTGTGATCTCATTCACGGTACCTACACTCCCAATGTTTCTTCAATTTCATTTTTAATGATAGTCACATGTGGTCCATAAATAACTTGAACGCCGTTTCCCTTCAAAATGACACCTTTTGCTCCTGTCTTCTTCAGCTCTTCTTCAGACACTTTTTCACCGTCAAAAACGGTCATACGCAAGCGAGTCGCGCAGCAATCCACATCTTTAATATTTTCGCTTCCACCTAAGGCTTCAATAATAGTAACGGCACGACTTGTTTGTGCTCCATCCGTTTCAGCCTCATTTAAACCCTGATCAGTTTCACGTCCCGGGGTTTTAATATTAAATTTCTTAATCGCAAAGCGGAAAGTGAAGTAGTACAAGAAGAACCAGAAAACACCAATTATCGGAACATATAACCAGTTTGTTTTGGCAGTACCTTGCAGAATTCCAAACAGAACAAAGTCAATAAAGCCACCAGAGAAGGTTTGACCAATCGTAATCTGGAAAATATGAGCCATCATAAACGCTAGACCATCAAAGAATGCATGCACAGCATATAAAGCAGGTGCGATGAACAAGAATGAAAATTCGATCGGCTCCGTAATTCCTGTCAAAAAACAGGTTAGACCCGCCGAAAGCAGTAGACCGGCAACTTTTTTGCGATTCTCTGGCTTCACGCATTGATACATGGCGAGTACCGCTCCCAATAGTCCAAACATCATGGTGATAAAGCGTCCTGACATAAAACGAGCCGTTCCGATATAAAATTGCGTTGTGTTTGGATCAGCCAATTGGGCAAAGAAAATTTTCTGGGTTCCTTCCACTAATGTTCCATTAACAACCAATGAACCGCCAAGACCAGTCGTCCAGAATGGCATGTAGAAAATATGATGCAGGCCAAAAGGACCTAGTAGACGAAGAATAAATCCATAGAAGAATGTTCCAATGTATCCTGTTGATTCAACGAAGCCACCTAGTTTGAAAATTCCTGATTGAATAGGTGGCCATACAAGAAACATCGCTACTCCCAGCAAAATAGAGGCAAATGAAGTAATGATAGGAATAAAACGTGAACCACCAAAGAATCCTAAAAATTGAGGCAGTTCAACCTTGTTGTACCGATTATGCAGAAGGGCTGTTAAAACACCAACAACAGCACCTCCGAAAACCCCAGTTTCTAATGTTTGAATCCCAAGCGTCATTCCCTGACCAACGGCTGCCAAATTCTCAGTTGCTAACTTGCTCGTAATAATGAGCATCGCGTTAATAGTGGCGTTCATAACTAAATACCCTAATACTGCTGCTAATCCAGCGGTTCCTTTATCAGAACGAGCCAAACCTACTGCAATCCCAACAGCGAAGATGATAGCTAGGTTAGCAAACACAATAGAACCCGCTGAACTCATAATGGTGAAAATGGCTTGTAACCAAGGTACATCTAAAAATGGATACGCTACCAATGTATTGGGATTTGACAAGGCTCCTCCAATACCAAGTAATAAACCTGCTGCAGGAAGAACAGCGATAGGCAGCATGAATGATTTCCCAAAGCGTTGTGCTTGTTCAAAGAATCCGCTCATTTTCTTCTCCCCAGTTCTATGATGAAAATTATTTTCGTTTTAATTTTAAATTAAGGTAATTATTTTCGTCAAGGTATTTTTGTAATCGTTCTCATGATTCCCCAATCCTCTCTTTTTTCTTACGTACAAAGACAAAAAAACCAGTACACTCCTGTTTTGGCAGCAATGCACTGGTTCTACTCTTTTTTATTCTATCTATGTTTAGTTCTCCTTCACAAAGCGGTAGCTGAACTAGTCTATAATTTGGATGTCTTCTGCTTTTCCATAAATGGACCACCATGGAGAAGCTTTATCTAATAATTCGTTTAAATGATCAATATTATACTTCCCTTTGGTTTGTAGCCACTGACGCAATCCCTCTTCTTCTCCTTCTCCATAAGCAGCTACGCCGTCAAACCAAGTAGCCCGTCCACAAAGTACACCGCAAAAGGCAGACTCAGCTTCGATCGCGAACTCAATTGTTTTCCGGAATAATTCCGATGTAACGCCTGCACTTAAATAGATAAAGGGTAGGGTAGCTAGGTCTGAAGCTTCTTTAAAATGTCTGGCAGCTTCCTCTCTCGTATAGGCATGCTCTCCCTCTGCAAATCCCTCAACATAGTTGAAGTTAACAGGAACCTCTACCTTTAATACATCAATCCCGTAACGTGGCTTCGAGAATTCTTGGATGGATGCCTTTACTTTAACAGGCTTTATTTTTGCAAACTCGATGCTTTTTGTGTCTTCCACAAACTGATCATAAACAATGGGCTCCACAAAAAGCGGTATATCTACCGCTCTGCATTCCGCTCCTACTCTTTCTAGGAATGCATGCTTTTTTTCATTAATCTCAGTAGATTCGTCAGGATCATAGTAGACTAAAATCTTAACGGCATCTCCTCCCTGTTCTTTAATTCGAAGAGCAGACAAATCTTCTATCACATCTGGTAAACGCCCTGGTTCCGTAGCATCATATCCTGTTTTCTCATAAGAAAGCAACAATCCTGCTCGATCGTCCTTTGCTTGAATACCGTATTCTCCTGTTTCGAGGTCTAATAGGATCGCACTAACGTAAGGAGTTAATTCACGGGAAACAGCCTCTTTAAAAATCTTGACCTGTTCTATATGATATGAGTCTCCTTTGACTTTTTGAATCATTTTCTTCATAGAGCCCCTCTGGTCAATGGCTAAAGCAGCGATTACTCCTTTATCGTTCGATAACCTCTGTAATCCTTCAAATTTTCCGCGTTGCATCTTCATCTTACCTTCACTCCCTGCAATTCATTGTGGAAAAGTAGATACTCCAATGCCAAAAAATCTTAGTTAATGCATATCAATATGCTTGGGAACTTCGCCTTCAGGAACCTTGCCGTCCATACGTAAATAGTAATGATTAATTGGGTTTAATTGATCATCCAATTCATATACCAGCGGAATACCAGTCGGAATGTTTAAGCTTACAATACCGTCCTCAGAAATTTGATCTAAATATTTGATTAAGGCCCGAATCGTATTTCCATGAGCGGAGATAATGACCTTTTGGCCTTTTTTCAATGTAGGGGCAATTTCCGTATTCCAATAGGCTAAAACTCGTTTTTCGGTATCCTCAAGGTTTTCCGTTAGAGGAAATTCCCCTTCCTTTAACGCTTTATATTTTGGATGAGAGGCTTCAAAGCGCTCATCATCCTTTGTCAGAGCAGGCGGGCGTACATCGGTTGATCTTCTCCATAATTGAACCTGCTCTGCTCCATATTTTTGACTTGTTTCTGCCTTATTTAAGCCTTGCAAGGCCCCGTAGTGACGTTCATTTAATTGCCATGTTTTATGGACAGGAATCCACATGAGATCCATTTCATGTAAAACAATCCATAAAGTACGAATTGCTCTTTTTAAAACAGAGGTGTAGCCTACGTCAAACACATACCCATTTTTCTTCAGGATCATTCCTGCTTCTCTTGCTTCTTGAAGTCCATTCGTGGACAAATCCACATCTGTCCATCCTGTAAACCTATTTTCGAGATTCCATAGACTTTGTCCATGCCGAATAAGTACTAGTTTCATCATCACTGATACCCCTTTCTTCCCAAAAGGTCCTTTAGTAAGTAATCAGCCTGTCAGGTGTACATGAACGATTCTTTTCCTCAACTTCAAGCAAGGTTATTCATATGTAGTATAGCAATAAATTGGTATTTTATTTCCTGCGTGGAAACGACGAAAACGATATAAACAAATAAAAAAGGCAACTAGAACAATTGAATCCCTAGTTGCCTCAACTCCTTCTATATTGCTACCGCTGTTATTTACGGCTGATGATTTAAAAGGTCATAGCCTGTTGCACAACATGACTATCAACATATTGTTTAAATTTGATAATTTTCCCCTCATGAAGGTGATAAATGTGTACAAACTCTGCTTGAAACGCTTTCCCTGTGGCTTTATAGGTTCCAGAATAAACCCCTTCAACGATAATGATATCCTTCTCGCTTACTTCATGATAGGTGTGTACGCTTGCCTTGAAATCGTCCCATTCCGTTGCCAAACGGCTAAATACATTCTGCATGACAGCCTCTACACCAATGTATGTTCCACCATATGGAAAACCTGGTGCCTCCGTCCATTCTACGAAATCCGAAAGGGCTGCAAGCAAATGCTGAGCGTTAGAAGAAGATGGCCCCTCGTATGTTCTGCGAATGATTTCTAAGTTAGTTAGTTGACCCATATAAGTATCCTCCAGATTCAGATAAGCAAGTCTGATCTCAATCTATTAGCATTCTCCGTCCAAAGAGCATTGCAATCCATCAAACTCGTTTGTCTTATTTTTATCTAGTTCCTTATCAATAATTTTTGCTAAGGTTTCCTTGCTAGCTAATCCCTGTACCACTTCGTCACCAATCACGAGCGTTGGAACAGCCATAATTTGTGCTTCTTCATAGGCATGCTTTAATAGCTTCTGATGCACTTCTTTATATTTTCGTGTTACCAAGGCTTCCCTGCACTCATCCATATCAAGTCCAACTTCACCCGCTAGTTTTGTCAGCACATCAATATCTTCAATGTTTTGTTCTTCTTGGAAAAATGCTGTAAACACTCTATGGTGATACTCATTGCCTTTTCCCTGTTCCTTCGCGTACTGATAGGCTTCAAATGCCAAGTGTGTATATGGATGTGGTGAAACACGCGGCAAACGCATATCAACGCCTAGCTTTTTAGCAGTCGGCAGAATAAAGGAATCCCAGGAGCTAAGCTTGTCAGGCTCCTTCCATGGATCAATCTTTGAATAGGGACTTGGACGCAATTCGAATGGCATCCATTCTACCTCTACATCTTTTTCCTTCACGATCTCATCTAATGGGCCTTTTCCTAAAAAACAAAATGGACATATAAAATCAGAGTAAGCTTTAATTTTTATCGTCATCGCTACATTACCTCATCTTTCCATTTATAATCCTATTGTCATAACCATGCTAGTCATATAAAAAGATTCAAGAAATATACTATTCAACGACTGGGTATTCACAAAGAATGTTATACAGTACTTGTCGTCTTATTAACATGTAACAATTATAGTTACAACTAAAGTTTAAGTCAACCATTTTATACGATCCATTTTAGAATTACTAATACGTTAAAAATTTATCCTCATTCAGCCACATTTCATAATCGCCTCTCTCCTTACCTTTCCGCATATGAAAAAAAGCCTTTTCTCCGTTACGAAAAAGGCTTCCACACAAAGCTTATCAATGTAATTTTTCCATTTCACTCAACGTCTGATATTGTATGCGTAGCTCTCTTTTCAAAATTTTCCCGCCAGGATTACGTGGTAGCTGATCCGTGACCACAACAAATTTAGGCACTTTAAAGGAGGAGAGTCCTTTTTTACAAAATTGCAATAATTCTTCTGTTTCTATTTCTTCCCCTGCTTTCGCTACTACAATCGCTGTAACTGCTTCGATCCAATACGGATGCGGAATACCGATCACTGCCACCTCCGAAACCTTGGGATGCAGATAAATCCATTCTTCAATTTCACGACTAGCTACGTTTTCACCTCCCGTTTTAATCATATCTTTTTTGCGATCTACCACTGTTATATAGCCCTCTTCATCCATGCTACCGAGGTCACCACTATGAAACCAGCCACCTTGAAAAGCACTTCTCGTTTTCTCCTCATCCTTAAAATAGCCAAGCATGATATGACTGCTCCGATGTACAATCTCGCCGATATGGCCAATCGGTACTTCGTTTCCTGACTCATCAACAATTTTTGTTTCTACATGTAAGGCAGGCTTCCCAGCCGAGCCTGTTTTGCGAAGCTGATCATGTGGTTTTAATACGGTGGCTAGCGGAGCTACTTCTGTTTGTCCATAAAAATTATACAGCTTGCTTTGAGGTAAGCGCATACTAAGCTCTTTGATAATCTCTACAGGCATGATGGCAGCTCCGTAGTAGCATTTTTGCAAAGAAGATAAATTACGAGCTGCAAAATCCTCGGAACGCAATAAAGCTATCCAAACAGTAGGCGGACAAAAAAGCTGTGTTGCCCCGTATTGTTCTACCGTCTCAAGCATCAGTGCAGGTGTAGCATGTTCTAAAATAGTGCCGCTTGCGCCAACATATAAATGCGGACCTAAGAAACAATGAAGCTGGGCGGAGTGGAATAACGGTAAAGCATGAACCAAAATATCCTGCTCCGTCATATCACCATCTAAGATTACACTCATGTATTGCGCTATCAAGTTTTTATGAGTAAGCATCACGCCTTTTGGCTTGGACTCCGTACCACTTGTATACATGATGTGAGCGACGTCATCATCATCCAAGTTCACATCAGGCTCTTCTGTTGGTAAGTCAGTAATCATCGTACGCAATGGCATCCATTCCCGAATAGGATCGGCAGGGCTTGATATGATGGCTCGTAGTCGCAACTTACAGTTCGCAATCTCATTCGCTTTATCTGCTACAGCTAGGAATTCTGGCGCAGCAAAACAAGCCTGAATCTCTGCATGTCCCATGATATATGCAACATCCTCTACATTCAGCATATAGTTGATCGGGACCATAATAACTCCCGCTTTGGCTAAAGCGAACGTAACAATTACAAAGTCAAGTGAGTTACGGGATAGTACAGCAGCACGATCACCTACTTGCAGTCCCTTCGAGCAGAAGTATTGAGCTGTTTGGTTTATTAATGAATCGAGTTGTTGATAGGTAACCTCCTCCCTTTTAAAGCGCAAAGCTATTTTTTTCGGAAACCGGAGACTACTTCTTCTGATAATATCCCCTAATGTATTGCGGCGAGTTCGTTGAATTTCTCTCACTTCCATACCTCCCCACTATTTCTCTTTATTATATATGGGTTTGATGCGTTTTCAGAATGTTTCGTCATAAATAAAGCCGTTTCTTGTTCATGCACCAGTGACTGTCGCAGAGACTGCTCAGACGTTGAACAGTCTCCTTTATCCGATTTGGTTAACCCTATTTTTTTCTGTCTGCTTTCGTTAACTGTCTCTGCAACTCGTCCTTCTGTTCCTCTAATAGCAGTTGGTTTGCCATTGGAAAAAGAACCATCTCTTCTTTCATAAAGTGATCGGATAAAACTACGTAGGCTTTCGCTACAGGATCAGCCGTCATAATAGCTGAGTTCTTGTCAATCGTTACGCCTACTGTGCTCATTTTTTCTTTGAAATGTACTAAATGTTGTTTCGCTTCTCGGTGTTCCTCTTCCATGACTGCAATAGGTCCGTTCTCTCCACCCGTCAGCTCAAATATCATAGGGAAAAAAAAGGATTCTTCACGCTCGGCGTGCGTTTCTAGCATAAGCAAAAAACTGTCTACCTTTTCTTCTAATGAATGCAGACTCTGAGCATAGCTCTTCTCATCTCCTGTTTTCCCCATTGTAACGGCTTGTTCATACAACTCTTCCATTAATTGCCGGAGCGGACCATGCTCGTTCTTTAATTGTTCAAAAGCAGGTGATAAATCTTTATGCATGGCACTTTTCCTCCTTGTTTTCTCTGCTTCTAGTATACTTGTTTTTGCTAGAAATAGTGAGAAGTTGTAACGTTTTTACCAAAATAAAATAGGCACCTCCTTTTAGCCCCTCAAGAGATGCCTATATCCTTTTGGATCTTTACCGTTTACCTTGTACTCTCTTCTGCCTGATGGATGAATTGCTGTTCGACCAACTCCTGGTGAAAACGTAAAAAGTGTAAATAGACACGGACAGCCTCATCAAACCGCTCCATACGACTTTGTAATTGTTGCTGTTCACTAAGACCATAGAAGCGGCATTCGTGAACATGCATCACCCAGCGATCGAAGTCTCCCTTTCCAAACCAAATACGCTGATGAAAAAATTTTCTCATCATGTATAAAAATGATTCTTGGGAATAGTGATCTTGAAACTTTACGACTTGGTTCTCCCATTCAATTCGGACTTCCTCATGAAAAACGCTAAGGAACCATTTCATCGTACCTTCCACCAAAAGTCCGATATTCGTCCAAGCAAGTAATAAATCCCCAGGCTCTGTGCTCTGCATATTTAGCCAACGGTGCAGGCTTTTCGATAAACTAATCTGGCACAATAAGGTATCCGCCGTGATTAGATGAGCAGTAGACAGTTGTTTCGATCGAGGAGGAATGCTCCAACTTGCATGAATGCTAGTGTGTCGTTCAATTACTTCATCTACGACTTGTTCTAATGGCATTTGCTCTACTTGTTCCCATGACACCATAACACGTTCTCCCCCTCATCTGTTATAATACAGTTATTCTACTCGCTTTTCTCTGTTTTGTATAGCGTAACTATTGCCCTGTTATTCTTGAACCAATCCGTTGAAAATCACCCTAATTTCTGGCTCAATCATAATAGTTATTTTTGCAAGCGCACTTCCCCAATCCATCTGCATGTTTTTCCAATCCTGATAATAGTACGCTCTCATGTAATCTCCTAGACCTAGAGGATCTACTTTGTGCTGCTGGAGTTTTTTTATTACCTTCTCTGTTTCTTTTTTTACTGCCTTTTCAAGAAACTTTTCAATTGATTGCATGGTGTTCTGCGCAGGAAATAAATTTACGCTTTCATTCAGGTTCGCATCCATTTTTAGCTGGATTTTATAGTAGAATTGATTATCCTTTTTTACTAGCTTCACCTTTCGAGTCACACGTTCAAAGGTGGCGCTTATGATTTTGCTGTCAGCTTTATTTTTTGTTTCCTTCAGGGGTAACGTCAGGGAGAATAAGCCTTTATGCAAGCGTTGAAGCATATGCATAATCGTAGTCTCCTGAAGAGAAAGCGTCGTTACAGCCTTTCCTTGCTGATTTAATAAAGCGGTCCCTTTTATCTCCAATTGATTTTTTTCTTTACGGACAACTCCAATATAAGGTGTAATCGTCTTCTCCATTACCGTCCATTGAAAATCGAGTAACGTAGAACGCGAAATCAGGTTACGCATTGCTGTCGAATCAATTAACTGACCAAGATATATGGGCAGACGGGGCTTGTTTTTCGCTTCGAACATAATCACATCCTTTACCTGCCCATCCACCATTAAAACATTCGCATTACTAGCACTAGTCACATCCCGATACAAAACATCTAATAAGGGAAACACATCATGCGACTCCAATAATTCCCTTCCAATCAAAACCTGCTGGAGTTTGGCAGTAGTTAAAAGTCCGATAGAGCTAGCATCAAAAAAATTACGTGCGTTACGAATACTATCTGCTTTAACTTCATGTGTTTCTACTTTTTTAGATGCATCTTCATTAAAAACAGGACTTACTGAATAGTAATAAAGATTTTTTCCTTTTTTATCCAAACCAAGTGTTAAATTAAACGTTGCATTCTCAATATTGATCCGTTGCGAGCATCCACTCATCAAAAAAGAGAGCAGAACGATCCACAGAAACATGTGAACGTAATGCTTGTTAATCATCTCTCTCGCCTCCTCTGTATGACCTTTTGAAATAGGACCAGATACAGTAAGAAAATTGGAGGGAACAAATAACTCACGAAATAGCTGAGTGGCTGTGCTATCTCTAAAAAATGACGGATTTCTAAAAAACTAGGCGAATATAAAAGCGAAATGACGATAAGACATCCTAACAAAATCAGAAAGTGTTTCTTCCTCATCTCAGCATGGAATAGATTCTCTACGGTATAGACAGAAAAATAGCTGAGGGTAATCCATGATATCGAAAGAACAAACAAATAAAACGACAAAAAAATGACTTCAAAACGCTCTAAAAACGGAAACTCCACTAGTTTTAATAAGGTAAGCGTGGGCCACATATAGTTAGCCACTTGTTCCTGTGAAAAAAAGAGAAAACAGATGATGGTGACAAACAACAAAACCAGCATCGAAACAGTATTGGCGATGAGAGCACCCGCTGTTGCTTTTGATTTATCCTTTAAGAAAGGATAGAAAAACATGATCATCTCAAAGCCCCAAAAGAAGGTAATGGCAGGCATGACACCTTTTATCACAGGTTCTAGTCCTTCTCGCATGATCGGAAGCAGATAGAATGGATTAGCATATTGTAAGGGAAAAATCAACAGCAAAGGCATCCACACACTTATCAAAATAGCAAATTGAGCATAGCGAACAATGTTTTTAAATCCATGAGAACACAGCATATAAATCGGGATAACAAATAAAATCATTAGCCAAAAGCTCGAAATTCTCTGTAGAACCCATACCTGGATTAAAAAAATGGAACCTGCTACTATCGCATAGGTAAACACGATGAGGTGGAGCGCTATCAAAAAATACATGAACCAGCCAACAATTGGACCGCAATAGATACGTAAAGACTGGAATAGCGTAAGTTCGGGATTTCTGGCCATCATTTTTGTGATAATGATGCTAGCGATACAAACAACGATCCAACTCAGCACAATAGATATCCAGCCATCGATTCCTACTTCACGTGCTAATTCTCGCGGAATATATAAAATCCCCAAACCTACCTGATTACCCGCAATTAAAAAAATATATTGATACAGCGTTATTTGATTATGCTTCACATAACCCATCTACCATCACCTATCTGTTGGATCAGTAGCCTTTTTCTTCTTTTCCTGTAATGGACTTGCACTATGGGGTCTGGCTGTCAAGTATCTTGGCGCAGTAAGCACGACGGCATCTTTCCATTCTTTCATTCGAACCGGAGCAAGCGGCGAACCATACGGCGTTCCAATAGAGGTTAGCGTAATAAGGTGGATAAACATGATCATTAAACCCATGATAATTCCTACATAGCCAAAGAAATAAGCAAGCATCATCATGGGAAAGCGAAGTAAACGAATGGTTGACGACATATCGTAGTAAGGAATGATAAAGGAAGCAATTGCTGTAATGGAAACCACAATCACCATAATGTTGCTTACGATACCAGCCTGAACTGCAGCCTGACCAATTACAATACCACCTACAATACTAACCGTTTGACCGATTGGCCCCGGCAGACGCAATCCCGCTTCCCGGAGCATTTCCAAAGATAATTCCATTACTAAAGCCTCTAATACGGGCGGAAAAGGTACTTTTTCCCTAGATTCTCCAATGGATAATAACAGCTTTAACGGGATTACTTCGAAGTGAAACGAAATTGTCGCCACATAAAAAGCCGGAAGCACAAGGGAAATCATAAAAGCAATATAACGCAGCAGCCGCACAAACGAAGCTAGCAGCCAGTTGACATTATAATCATCCTTCGTTTGCAAAAAACCAACCAGATCCATTGGTGCAATGAGTACTCCTGGGGAACGATCCATGAGAATAGCGACACGCCCTTTTAAAATTTGCATTGCTGTAGTATCAGGACGTTCTGTCACCAAAAACTGCGGAAATACTGTAAATGTATTCTTCGAGATTAATTGCTGTAATTCACCGATATTTATAATGACATCCAGACTCAGCGCTTGAATGCGCCGCTCCAATTCCTCTATGACCTTTGGGTTAGCTACATCCTCCAAATAGGCCATGGTAATAGTGACTTTTCCCCGCTCTCCAATTTTTAGCTGCCGAAGCTTTAATTCTGGGCTAGGTATGTATCTACGTAGTAAACCAAGGTTTTTTGAAGCATTCTCTACGAAGCCATCATGCGCACCCTTGATTGTTGGCTCAAGATACGGCTCTTCAATAGAACGATCAGGATATGAAATGGTATTGACCTGGTAAGCTGTAGCATAGTTATGAAACAGTAAGATGCTTTTACCAATTAATAAGCTTTGTACAATCTCCTCTAGCGAGTGTGTTGGCTTCATCTTACAGCTTATTAAGGAAGAATCCTCAATCTGTGTAAGTGACGTCATGTTTTTTAACATAGGAGAAAGTACATCTTCATAGATTAATTTTTTATCAGAAAGCTCCTCCATATATAAGATGGCAGCTTCTTCACCTTGATTCCACGAAAAGCGTTGTACGGTAAGATCAGGCATCTGATCAAGCTTGGACAGTATTTGATTTATATTGTCCTCCAGTGATGTAGTAATAATAGAATCAGCTTGTGCGTGTCCTTTTCTCATGCTTCGTTTAAAAAATGGATGTTTGGGCATGCAATCACCTCTACATGTCCTTAGAGTGTATGTTAAGTATGTGCTGTTAATGGAGGATTATGCACATAATAGAAAACATTGGATATTACTTATATAATTTGCAAAGACCCCCTTTCTACTAACTCGATCCACTTCGAAAATGATAAAAAAACAGTGTAGAAGCAGGAAAAGATTCCCTTGCTACTACACTATTTTTACACGTTCCATTAAAAATCGAATTCTTCATCCTCAAAGGCATCTGGTAGCGCTGACGAATTACGCTCATCTGAGTTGCTTCTAAGCTCAAAACTAGCGATTGTCTTGTCGAACCGAGATGGGATTTGCTTTAAAATTTGTAAATAAGCTTGCCCCAAGTCCTCCGCCGTTTCTCTTTTGAACAAGTTACTTGAATAATACAGATCAAATAATAGACCCTCATCAGGCGTCTCAACAGCGATGATGGACAAATCCATTTTAGATGTAGTATCCGCAAAGTCATAGGCTATATAAGTTAATTCTTCCGATTCTATCCTTGCTTGGTTCATATTTTGCAGGGTAAGCATCGTTTGAAATAGTGGTGTTCGACTCGTATCTCTTGGGATTTTAAGCTTTTCTACTAGAGCATCAAAGGGATAATCTTGATGGTCGAACGCTTGAAGTGTTCGTATCTTTATTTCTGTAAAAAATTCTGCAAATGTTTTCGAAGCTTGAGGATAATTACGCATTGCTAGGGTGTTAATAAACATCCCTACCACTCTTTCCAGATCAGCATGCTGTCTTCCCGCTACTGGGGTGCCAACAACAATATCCTCCTGTCCTGTACATGTAAACAGCAAGATATTATAGGCTGCTAGCAGAAGCATATATAAGGTAGATCCACTATCTTGAGCGATTTGATAAAGTTCTTCACTTTCCGCCTTAGGAAGGGTAAAGGAAATTCGTCCCCCTGCATTTGTACGTATTGAAGGGCGTGGATAATCGGTCAGCAAGCGTAGAACGGGAGGCTGAACAGCGAACGTATCCGCCCAATATTGTTCTTGTATCTTTACCTGCTCAGAAGCAAACCATTGATTCTGCCAATGTGTGAAATCCTTGTATTGTATAGGTAATGGCAAAAGTTCCTTTCCTTTATATAAATCAATCAAATCCTCAATCAGAATTCCCATAGATATACCATCAGAAATGATATGGTGCATGTCCATGATCAAAAAATGACGCTCTGGTCCTAACTCATACAAGCCGACGCGAAACAGAGGGGCTTGTGATAACTGGAACGGCTGTATGAATTCTTGAATTGCATCACGAAGCTCATCCTCTTGTATCTTGCGTTGACTCATATGAAAGGTTACCTGTTTGTGTATTCGTTGAACCTGCTCTTCTCCTTGCCACTCAAACGATGTACGTAGTGCTTCATGACGTTCGATTAGTTGAGTAAGAGCTGTTTCAAAACGTTCCGGATTGACTGGTCCTTCAATGATTACGCAAGTAGGAATGTTATAGCTTGTATCCCCTTGATTCAGTTCGTCAACAATCAGCATTCTCCTCTGGGCAGCAGAAACTGGGTAATACGGACGCTCTTCTACTGGTTCCAATGGGATTTGGATAAAGGCAGAATCTACAGACACTTCAATCAACTGCTCCAGCGACTCAATGGTAGGATGATCAAAAATTTGTTTGACCGAAAGACTCACATTAAGCTCTTTGTACAGGATAGTAACCAGCGTCATTGCCTTTAGGGAATGACCTCCTATCCGAAAAAAATGATCCTGTATTCCGATTTTGTCTAGCTTCAAAATATCTTTCCAAATCCGTACCAATTCCTCTTGCAGAGGAGTTTTAGCAGCCTCATATAAAGTAGCTGAAGTAAGGTAATCTTTCAATTGAGCCAGTGCTAATCTATTGATTTTCCCATTTGGAGTAAGCGGAAATTCAGGCAACTGCATAAATTGAGATGGAACCATATAATCTGGTAAATGGCTTTGAGCAAACTTGGAAATTTGATCAAGAGTGACTTCATTTTCCGAAACGAAATAAGCAACTAAATATTTGATCCCATCCTCATCTGTTTTATCAAGAACAATCACTTCTCTCATGCCAGGGAATTGTAAAAGCCTTGCTTCTATTTCCTCCAGCTCGATACGAAAACCTCGAATTTTTACTTGATGATCCATTCTCCCCATAAATTCAAGATCACCGTTTTTGAGCCAACGCATTAAATCACCAGTTCTATAGACACGTGGCACACATAGATGCGGTGTATCAATAAAACGATCTTTGGTCAGCTCTGGAGCGTTAAAGTATCCATTCCCCACTCCTTCCCCACCAATACATAACTCACCTGGAATCCCCGGAGGAAGCAGTTGCAAATATTTATCTAAGATATAAAGCTTGACGTTATGTATTGGCTTTCCAACAGGAACCGTAGTAATTTGCTGTAATTCCTCTTTGTTCAAGATATGGTAGCCAGAAATATCTGTACACTCTGTTGGACCATACGTGTTGGAAAACTCCGCTTTAAAATGGGACGATTTGATCCAAGGCTGTAGTTTAACCATGTTGATCGGTTCACCACCAAGACTGATGTGGCGAATACTTCCCAGCTTAGCAAAATCATCGGCGACATTTTCATAAAGTAAGGGATAAAATGCACTAGGAGCGCAGTTAATCGTAGTTATCTGCTCTCTATCGATCACAGCAGACATCTGACGATAATCGAAAGGACCCGGGGAATAGATGATTAATCTTCCTCCAACTAGTAGCACGCTAAACAAATTTTTTTGTGCCAAATCAAAACTATTGGGAGCAATCAGCAAAGCCCGTTCATTCTCTGAAAACGACAGCTTCTTGATATACCAGTATAAAAGATTAACAAACGAATGATGTCTAATCATAGCTCCTTTTGGATTTCCTGTAGAACCTGATGTATAGAGAACATACAGAATCTCTTCAGGTTGATAAGGTAGGTTTAGGTTTTCCGTAGGAGCAGTTCCTTGCATCAAAATTTCTTCGATGATGAAAGTACGAGCTTGTTCTTGTTTGCAGTTCATTATATGTTTTTGTTGAGTTAGTATCACAGAGGCTTGAGAATGTGTTAGTAAATAGTTGATTCGTTCCTCTGGATAATCAGGATCAACTTGTAGATATGTCGCACCTGATTTAACAATACCGAGGATACCAATTAATAATTCAAGAGAACGCTCCACCATAAAACCAACAATTGTACCCGCATTCACCCCTTGTTCATGTAAGAACCAGGCAACTTGATTCGCACGATCATTTAATTCACGATAGGTTAATGATTTCCCTTCGAATACAACAGCAATCCGATCAGGCGTCCGTTCTACCTGCTCTTCGAAAAGCTGGGATACCGATTTATCGCGTGGATAGTCATTGCTACTCGCGTTAAAATCATAAAGTAACTGACGACGTTCAGCTTCATCTAGGAATGAGATTTCCATTAAGCTTTTATCCGGTTCTCTCATCACTTCAGAGAGATAATTGTCTAGATGATGAACGATCATTTGCATCCGATCATGACTATACAAACTAGCATTATATTCAAGGGCGAGTTGTAAATGATCCTCTTTCTGAGAAAAGCTAAAGAGCGAGTCAGCTTTTATTTGGCTTACGCTGCTTTTTTCGTGGATGTCGTCTAGCATAATGCATGTATTACATAATGGGAATATCCCATCTTCAACCTGCAATCCAGCTTTTTTCATCACCTGGTAAAAAGGATAGTTGGAATTTTGGCTAGCTTCCTTGATGTTTTTACTCATTTGCATAAGTAACTGCTTAAACGTCATCTTATTTCGTTGTACCTGAATACGTAACGGTAGTAATTTATTGACGATTTTCAATTCTTGCTTTTGTTTAAAGACAGGTGTACTAAAAACAATATCATCTGCTTCGGTGTAGCGTGAAAGAAGATCTGCAAGGGCAGTAGCAAGAATCGTCAATATGGCATAGGGAGATTGATTTGCAATCATCCGAATTTTTTCTGTCACCTCTGCTGAAAACGAATGAGTGATGACTCCCTTTTGGAATTCCTCCAGCGATGTACGTAAAAATTCAATAGGAAATGTAGAAAGCGCACTAATCCCGTTCATTTGATCTAGCCAGTATGCTTCTTCTTTTTCTAATTTTTCATGAGAGAGTATGAGATTTTCTGTGATTTTGCTAGTCGTCATGAATGCAAGCCTCCTAGATGTAAGAGATAGATGATTTCTCTAGACGTTATAATCGTTGCATTTTCCAAGTGCCATGGAGATGAAAATAGGGAACCTGCCCTTGCTCGTCAATGTGAAATTGCACCGATTTAAACGTATCACTGACAAATAAACCGTGTTCCATTGGGATCAGAACATCTGTAACCCCATCCTCTTCCATGATAAGTTTATGATCCTGATACGTTACATGATAAACCCAGTCTGGAAATCCATGGTGTGAATAAGTCCCACAGCAAGCTTCTATTTCCTCTGCTGATAGAGACGTCCAACCATCTGGCAACAAGTAACGGTGACAGCGATTGTTATTGATCATAAGATACTGCACACATCCGTCACTTTCCCTTATCACTTTCAGATTCAGCACATGATTGCCCTCTTCGTCATATCCCTGCAAGAAATCGCCTGTCCTTAGCTGTAGCCTAATTGGTTGGTTATTTAAGGTTAATAGCGACTGATCTTCCTTCGTGATTTCTATCAATCCTACGTTAGCTCCAAAGAAGGTTCCCGCGATGCCTGAGCATTCCTCGGCGTTATTCCGATCTTGAAGAAGCTCTGTGGATGTTTTGGCTTGGACAAGCGGCAATTGCAATTGATCGAACACGAGACGGATAATTTTTTCATGCGGAAAGGGGCGATTATTAAGGAGAATGGCAGCAC
>NZ_LSSO01000152.1:0-36249 GCF_001645205.1 Brevibacillus sp. SKDU10
TACGGAAATATTGGCAGGATTTAGGTATAGCTGTTGCTCTGATCGTCGGGCTTTATTTGTATGTGGAATGGCAGAATATCACGGAAATACGCGCTATTTTATGGCTTAGCTTTGTGGCAATTCTTCTCCACCAATTTGAAGAATATCGCTGGCCTGGATATTTCGGAGGATTGTTCAATGTGCTTATTTTTAAAAGTGAATATCCGCAACGATATCCATTAAACCCTCAATCAGCTATGATCATCAATCTAGTTATCGCTTATGTTTTTTATCTGCTTCCTGTGTTATTTCCAGATGTGATCTGGCTTGGTCTTGCTCCTATTCTGATGGGCTTCTTTCAATTTATCTGGCACGGCATTTTTGCCAATATAAAAGGCAAAACACTGTATAATCCGGGCTTGTTTGCTGTTATCTTTCTTCACATTCCAGTTGGCTGCTGGTATATCGATCACATTGTTAGTCATAGCGTAGCGACTACAGTTGATTGGGTAGCTGGTACGATCTATTTTATCGCCGCCGTGTATGTTCTGATTATTAAGGGCAATATGTGGTTGAAGGATAAAGGGGCGCGGTATAGCTTTTCTAAGCAGCAGATGGGGCCTTATGGTAAGGGGGTGTAGTAAGGGGAGAATAGAGACTGAGTGGCTCTATAGAAGATATATGATACATTAAGTAAAGAACGATGGTAAGCACTGGCATTTAGGTCGGTGCTTTTTGTTTTTATGGAATATCTTATCTATCACGTTCAATTATTGTAAACTTATTAGGAGGGAAAGCAAATCCCAAAAAGAGAGGTTTATAAAAAATGGCGGAGAAACATGGTTTTTATGAAGAACTATATTTACAGAACACGGCCTATCCTAATAATCATAGAATTTACCCAATTGCACCAAACGAGTATGTAAACGCACTTACTAACCATCTATCAAAAAAAGTGGGGGATACCCTTACCAAATTAGCAGAAAAAGAGCAGTATGAAGAGATGCTTCAGTTAGTTATGAATTTAGAAAAAAAGTTACAAACAGGAAATCTCAGTGATAGTGCATGTAAAGAAAAAGATTTACAGATTAATACCATACATAATATATTCCCATATGATCTAGCTAGACCATTATCTAGTATTCATTATCGTTACGGTGATGATGAGAAACATATTCCGCTCATTTATCCAGAGCTATTCTTTAGTGTTCCTCATCTTGTAACTAACCAAAATAATAGAGGTCAGAATTTCTTTAATATACTACGAACAGAACTTATAACTGCTGACAGCGTGTCCTTTATGGTAAGTTTTATTCGTTGGTCAGGACTACAGCTTTTGCTTAGCTCTCTTGACGAATTGAGGGGAAAAGGTAAGCAAATTAACATTTTAACTTCTACGTATATGAATATTACTGAACCAAAGGCGCTACGTAGATTATTAGAGATTGAAAATGTGCAGGTAAAGATTTTTGATTCAGGTCATACATCTTTTCATACAAAAGCGTATTTATTTACCCGTAATTCACAGTTAAATAGTGTCATTATTGGATCATCTAATTTATCTCATTCAGCCATCCAAAAAGGGTATGAATGGAATGTGAAACTCCCTGACGCCCCACATATCCCGATCTATAAAAATGCATCACAATTATTCTTAGAACTGTGGAATGACCAAAGAGCAATTGATATCACTCCAGAGATGATAGATGAATATGAACTGAAGCGAAATCAAAGAAAGGTAGAAAGAATAGATCCGTTTAAACCCGTAGTAACTAGGGTTGCTGAAACTAAATCTGGTTATATTGATAAAAATAATGAAACGGCTCTTACTCCTAACTCCATGCAAAAGTCAGCTCTTGATGCATTAAAAGAAACGCGAGAGAGAGGGAATAAAAAAGGTATAGTCATAGCGGCTACAGGTACGGGTAAAACCTATTTATCTGCCTTTGATGCTGTGCAGATGGGTGCTAAGACGGTATTATTTCTTGCACATCGGGACGAATTACTTGAAAATGCTAAGAAAACATTCGCGGCTGTCTTGGGTTCAGAGGAGCAAATTGGTAAGGTGACAGGTCACGAAAAAGAATGGGACAAACCATATTTGTTTTCTACTGTTCAGACTCTACACCGAGAGGATTCGCTTAAAAGGTTTGATCCAGCTTATTTTGACTATATTGTCGTAGATGAGTTTCATCATGCCGAGGCGGAGACATACCGCAAAATTATTGACTATTTCACACCAGTGTTCTTACTAGGTGTGACAGCTACTCCTGAACGTATGGATGGGAGAGATGTACTAGCATTATGTGACAATAATGTGGTGTATGAAATTAGATTACACCAAGCATTGGAGGCCGGATTATTATCTCCTTTTCATTATTTTGGATTGGGAGATACGGTAGACTATGATAAAGTTGTTCTTCAAAATGGTCAATTTGATGAAGGTGCTTTAATAAAAGCCTTAAAAACCAATGAACGTGTTGATTACATCCTTGAGATGATTGAGAAGTTTGGCTATGATGGACGGAAGAGAAGAGCCCTTGGATTTTGTGCAACTGTCGAACACGCTAGATATATGGCTGATCAATTTACGATGCGAGGATATTGTGCGAGATGTTTAACGGGGGAGGATGATCCCGTTGTGCGCAGAGAAATGATCGAAAGCCTAGAGAGCTCAACCGATCCATTAGAATTTATTTTTACTGTGAATATATTTAACGAAGGAATTGATATACCCTCTTTAAATTTGATGTTATTTTTAAGGCCAACAGAGTCTGCTACGGTTTTTATTCAGCAATTAGGTCGTGGGTTACGTAAATCAAAGGAAAAAGAGTTTGTAACCATTTTAGATTTCATTGGTAATAATCAACGTTCTTTTATTGTGCCATTAGCTTTGTCTGGACAAAAAAATCACAAAGCGTTTGATCGAGATGCCTTACGAGTGATTGTAGAAACAGATTTTACTCAGCTACCAGATGGGTGCTTTGTTGAATTGGAAGAGATATCAAGACAAAAAATATTAGACAAAATTAATCTTATTCGGATGAACGATCATCAGATGCTAACTGGATTATATAAAGAGTTTCAACAAGAGCTAGGGTATTCTCCAGAAATTGAGGACTTCTTATATTCGGCTGTTGCTCCAAGCTTACATTATTTTATCCAGAAATATGGTTCTTGGGTGGAGACGAAGAAAAAGATGAAGGATACGAATTCCTTTGATCAGGATCTTTTGGCTCACCCTATGGTGCTAGAAATGGTAAAGCGACTAGAACAGGCTCTTCCAATCAAATGGCCATATGAGTTTGCTGTGCTATCATTAATAACTACCCTACATAAAGTAACTTTAGCAGATGTGATTAAGTTTCTTACCGACAAATTTGGGATTAATATGAAGGAAGAGTACCATGAAGCTCATATTTTGCGAGCTATGGAACGCCTAGCAAGCTCTTATAAAAAACAAAAATGGGCTTTTGGTAACTTTATTAACAATGAATTTGTTTATTCAGTAGATGTAAAAAATATTTGGGAGGATGAAAAATGGAAAGCCTATCTGAAAGCAAGAATAGAATACGGGATAACAGAATTTAGAAGAACCTATAATACTGGTGCTTTTCTGAATGGAGAACAAAAAGTTCAATTGTATCAAAATTACACAAGAAACGACCTGATTTATCTATTTCAGGCTAAAGCCAAAGAGGACTCATGGCGTGAAGGGATTTATCGTGTAGACAACCACTATATATTTTTCGTCACACTAAAAAAGGATGTCAAGAATACAGCAGAACATCTGCAATACCTTGATTATTTCATGGACAAAAATCATTTTCACTGGCAAAGTGCTAATCAAAACTCTCATCATACTAATAGAGGGCAGGATTATGTTAATCATCGTGAAAGAGATATTCACATTCATTTGTTTGTGCGCAAGTTTAAGGATATGCATGGGAAAACTCTGCCATTTACATACGTAGGAGAATTAGATTATGTAAGCAGTGTGGGCGACAAGCCTATGAATATCACATGGAAATTACACAACGCTCTACCAGATGATTTGTATCTTGATCTGGTTCGATAAACGAAGGAGGACGTTATGAAACAGGTAGATGTAGTAGGAGCTGTAATTATAAATGATAATCAAAAAATCTTGAGTGCTCTACGCTCCCAACAGATGTCACTACCAGGGATGTGGGAATTTCCGGGAGGGAAGATTGAAAAAGGTGAAAAGCCTCAAGAGTCCCTTATCCGGGAGATCGAAGAAGAATTGGGATGTCAGATCGAAGTGGGAGAATTGATAAGTGATTCAGTGTACGAGTATCCTACTGTAAAGGTAAGACTGATTACATACTTTGCTAAGGTAGTGAGTGGTGAACCAATGGCTAGTGAGCATGAAGAGTTAAGATGGATAACGGCTAACGAACTACACTCACTAGAATGGGCGCCAGCCGATTTGCCAACAATCGAGAAACTTTCAAAAGAACATGTATTACAGTTTCGCTAAAAACATGACCCGAGTAACGGATAGACCATATGTCCGTTGCTCGGGTTTTTACATGTATCACTATATCTTTCCTTCATTTACTTCAATTTTTCAAATTCTCTACTTCCCCCACCCACTGTAAAAAATATTTTCGTGGAACATCTTTTCCTAATTTTGTTATAATTCTACTGGGAATAAATGTTTGTTTGTGAATAAACCAAAAAAAGGGAGAAACCTGATGCAAAAAACCTATGCGCTATCGAATCCCCAAAAGAGAATTTGGTATACGGAAATGATGCATCCTGACACGGCGGTTAACATCATGGCAGGTTTTATAAAAATCACAGGGCAGTCTGATTATTCAAAGCTATGTCAGGCGATAAACGCAGCTATTTATGCCCATGATGCCCTTCGAATCCGTTTAACAGATGAAGGACAAGCAGAACCACGGCAATATCTAGTAGATTATCAGGAGCGGCAGTTTCCTGTCATGGATCACAGTAAAAGGGTAGCGCATGCTAAGCTTGAGGACGACGTATCGATCATACAAGAGTGTGAACAAAAATCAATGATAAATAAAGTTGTAGAATGGGCCGAAAATCAGGCAAAGACCCCTATGGTGTTGTTCCACTCTGACTTGTACGATATTTCCCTTCATTTGATTGATGATGAGCAAATGTGGGTGTATAGCCGATTCCATCATTTGATTGCCGATGGTGTGTCGATTGATATGTTTTGCAATCAGTTTATGGATAACTATGTTCACTTGCTTGCAGGAGAGGCAATCGAGCTGAAAGGACAGCCCTCTTATCTCTCTTATTTGGACAGTGAAAGGGAATATGAGTCATCTGTTCGCTTCCAGAAGGATAAGAGCTTTTGGCAGGAGGCTTTTTCCAGTCTCCCGGATGTAAATGGAATCAAACAAGTGCCTACCTATCAGTCGAGTACCTTGGCAAAGAGAGAATCTGTTTCTATTCCAGAGGAACTTCAAGCATCGGTTCATTCCTTTTGTAAAAAATACCAGGTCAGCGTGAATGCCTTATTCCTGGCTGTTCTTTCCATTTATGTCCAGAAAGTGACCCTGTCAGATGATAGTACGCTTGGTACGCTTTATGGTAATCGGACGAATCGTACGGAGGCTAACATGTTTGGCATGCTCGTAAGCACTCAGCCGTTTCGCACACAGGTGAATGCTCAGCTAGACTTTGCCGCCTATGTCCGCCATATTACTCAGAAACAGGTCTCTATCCTACGCCATCAGAAGTATCCTTATAATTTACTCATGCAAGAATTACGGACGAAGCATCGGGGAATGGATGAGCTTTTTACGATTGTACTGGAGTATCAGCCGATGAAGTGGGGAGAAAGGGGACAGCTTACATATAGCATGGAATGGCTCTTTAATGGTCATGCTGGCTACCCGTTGTATGTACACGTAAAAGAGAATCTGGATAGTGGACAGATCATGCTTACCTTGGATTACCAGATTGAAATGTTTGATAAGTCAGAAATAATGAGGGTGGCAGAGCAGCTTTTGGTTCTGCTACAGGATGGTGTAAAGGAGCCTAGCAAAAAGGTCGGTGAGCTACGGCTTCTATCCGAGCAGGAAAGACAGCTACTCCTATCCTTTAATGACACGACAAATGCGTTTCCCTTGGACAAAACCGTGCATCAATTGTTTGAGGAACAGGTTGAAAGGACCCCTGAGCATATAGCAGTGATTTTTGAGAAGAAGCACCTCACTTATTGTGAAGTAAATGAGCAGGCAAACCGTCTGGCAAGAAGACTAAGAAAAAAAGGAGTAGAACCCGATCAGGCTGTTGCCATAATTACGGAACGATCCCCAGAAATGCTAATCGGTATTTTTGCCATTATGAAAGCAGGCGGGGCCTATTTACCCATCGATCCTGAATTTCCGACAGAACGAATTCAATATATGCTACAGGATAGCGGGGCGTCTTTATTGCTTGTGCATCCTTCTTTTGCTGGGCATTTCCCATTTGAGGGGGAGGAGCTCGTCATACAATCCGAGCTCTATGCGGATGAGGATGGGACTAATCCAGAACCACTGGCAAAAGCAGATCATCTTGCGTATATCATCTACACATCCGGCTCGACGGGAAACCCAAAAGGGGTCATGATCGAACACCGATCTGTTGTCAGTCGCAATGATTGGTCACAGAGAAGGTATCCGCTTACAGAGCAAGATACGATTTTACAAAAAACACCGTACACATTTGATGTCTCCGTTTATGAATTATTTGGCTGGTCTTTTGTAGGGGCCAAGGTCTGTTTGTTACAGCCTGGAGCAGAAAAAGACCCAGCGATGATTATTCAGACCATCCAGCAGCATCACATAACAATCATACATTTTGTCCCCTCTATGCTTCATATTTTCCTTACCTATCTTACGGAGACAGGGATAGCAGAGCAGGTCAAAAATCTCCGACTGATATTTGCTAGCGGGGAAGCGCTCAAGGCCCAGCATGTTGCCAAATTCCATGACATTCTGCAACCCTATGGCATTTCCCTCCATAATTTATATGGTCCTACAGAGACGACCATTCAAGTAACCTACTATGACTGTGATACAGCTAGCATGCCATTTGTCCCGATAGGTCGGCCGGTCGATAATGTCCAAATTTATATCGTTGGTCCGCATGGTGAGCAACAGCCGGTGGGAGTGACAGGCGAACTATGTGTGTCTGGTGTAGGTTTGGCAAGGGGGTATCTCAATCTGCCAGAGATGACGGCAAGTCGTTTTGTCGCGAATCCCTTTACAAATAAAGGTGAATTGATGTACAAGACAGGAGATTATGCCAGGTGGTTGCCCAATGGACAATTGGAGTATCTAGGACGCATTGACCATCAGGTGAAAATCCGGGGAAATCGTATTGAGTTGGAGGAAATAGAAGCGCAGCTAGTCAAAATAGACGGCTTAAAAGAAGCAGTAGTGATCGCGGTTGAGAATGAGCCGGGAGTACAAGAGCTGTGTGCGTATATTGTATCGGAGCGAGAGCATCGGATTGGGGCGTTGAGAGAGGAATTAGCAAATGGATTACCGACTTATATGATTCCTACTTATTTCATCCCTCTTAAGAAGATACCGCTAACACCAAATGGTAAGGTTGATCGCAAAAGTCTTCCATTACCTAAGCGAGGTACAGACACACTTGGCACAGATGAGGTTTATATTGAGCCAAAAAAGGAAAGAGAAAGGCTTTTGGCAACGATATGGGAAGATGTGCTACGAGTAGAGAGAGTAGGAGCGAGGGATAATTTTTTCTACCTAGGCGGAGACTCTATTAAGGCCATACAAGTGATGTCTCGTCTTCGTGCCAAGGGCATGTCCTTAGAAATGAGGCGTCTGTTTCAGTTCCCTATTCTATCGGATGCGGCACGAGAAATTTCCTTACTGGAACAAAAGCTAGAGCCTCGACTGCCAAAAGCTTCAGCTTCCTTAGTCTCGCTTCCAGTAGAGGAGCTTTCTTTATTGCAAAAACAAGTAGAAGAAGATATTCCAATGGGGAGCATGGAACAGGCCTATCCCTTAACGCCATCTCAAGAATGGATGTATGCTCACAGCTCGATGAATCAGCCCTCCTCCTTTTTTATTCAATTGGAGCTGGTACTAAAAGGGCGGGTAGACGTTGATTTGCTAGCTACTAGCCTACAGTGTGTAGTGGAGCGCCACGATGCTCTTCGTACGATTTATCGTTATACGAAAAGAGAAGTTCCTGTGCAATGTGTTCTGAAAAATCGAGATATTCCAGTGTTGCAGACAGATGTAACTCACTTAGACGAGCAAGAACAACGTCACTATTTACACAACCTGCGGATGGCAGATCGTGAACGTGGTCTTGATCTTGCAATAGATGTGATGCGCTTAGCTGTGGTTACGTTATCTGCCAACTCTTATCATATTCTGGTGAGTACCCATCATATTCAAATCGATGGGTGGAGCTTGCAGATTATCCTACAGGAATGGATGGAGCATTACCATGCCATGCTCCACAACACCCCGGTGGACTTAGAAGAGGCTGTACCGTTTTCTACCTATATGAGATGGATTGAACAGCAGGATCAGGAGGAATCGCTTCGTTTCTGGAGCCAGTATCTTCACGGATATGAAGACTCTACCCCTCTCCCGAACATGATCGTTACTGGAGGGAAAAAGGAAGAAAAGGATATAGAGCCAAGAATTGATCACAGACAGGAGCGTATAGGATACGAGCAAGATGAGACGATCATGTATATCGAAAAAACGCTCACATCACAGCTGCAACGTATCGCTTTGGAATCTCACTCTACGATAGGAGCTATCCTGCAAACGGCATGGGGTATCTTGTTAGGTAAATATAATGGCAAGCGAGATGTTGTATTCGGAAGGACAGTTTCTGGAAGACCGTCTGAGGTGGAAGGTGTAGAAAAGATCATTGGTTTATTCATCAACACCAATCCTATCAGGGTAAGCTGGGATGAGCAGAGTACGTTTTTGGAGCTGTTGAAAATAGTCAGTGAGCAGGCTGTTGACGCTAAGGCCTATGAATATTGTTCCTTCTCAGCTATCCAAGCACAAAGCCCAGTTAAGCAAGGACTAATTGACCATCTGTTTATTTTTCAGAACTACCCATTGGATGTAGAGGGGCTCGCTCATACAACCCAATCCCTAGGGTACACAATGGATTTGCATGCTTATTTTGAACAGACTAACTATGACTTTACCGTAAAGGTGACTCCAGAGGATTGCTTGCAGTTCCACTTTATTTACAATAAAGAGCGCTATGCCAAAAAGTACGTAAAACGTTTGATGGAGCATTTTCTTACGCTGTTGCAGGGGATTGTTGAGAACGCAGATCAACCGATAGATCAGCTAGAATTAACCTCGCCAAAAGAAAAACGGGAACTGCTAGAACGCTTCAATGATGCAAGAGTGACGTTTCCAAAGGATAAAACATTTACGCAGTTGTTCGAGGAGCAGGTGGCAGCTACACCTAATGAATGTGCAATCGTGTGGAAGGATCGAACCATAAGCTATCGGGACTTAAACAAGAAAGCGAATCAATTGGCAAGAACGTTGCGGGAAAAAGGCGTGATGGCAGAGGCTATCGTGGGTATTCTCATGGATCGTTCTCTTGAAATGTTCGTTAGCGTGCTTGCGGTATTAAAAGCAGGTGGAGCTTATGTCCCAATTGATCCTGGTTATCCTAGCGAGCGAATTTACTACCTGCTCAGGGATAGCGATTCAATGATTTTACTGACAACGAGATCGACAGAGGCTCATATTCAGCTAGAGAAGGAAGAATTTACGAAAGAAATCGTGTATGTCGAGGATGAATCGAATTACCACCCAGATAGCTCTGATGTAGTAGCTGTGACTAAGCCCGATAACATGGCCTATCTGATTTACACCTCAGGCTCAACCGGAAATCCTAAAGGTGTAATGATTGAACACCGAGGCTACGTAAATGCGGCCTATGCCTGGATGCAGGAATACGATCTGAAGCAATCTCCTTGTCGTTTGTTGCAAATGGCTAGCTTTTCCTTTGATGTATTTGCTGGAGATATGGCAAAGGCACTCCTTACAGGCGGTCAGCTCATCATTTGTCCAGAAGACATTCGGATTCATCCCCCCGCTTTATATGAATTTATGCGCAAGCATCAAATCAGCTTGGTTGATACGACACCAGCTTTATTTGTACCCATTATGCGATATGTTGCAGAGGAGGGCTTGGAGCTTCCCGATCTGAAGCTAATCCTGCTTGGAGCAGACACTGTGTCGATGAATGATTTCACTTATTTATTACAGAAATTTGGACCAACCATACGTATCTTAAATACCTACGGAGTAACGGAGGCTAGCATTGAATCCAGCTATTTTGAAGAGGAAGCGGATTGGTTACATGGGAAAAGTCAGGTCCCCATTGGAAAGCCGTTACCCAATACCAGCTACTATATTGTCAATCAACAGAATCAGCTATTGCCCGTAGGAATTGCTGGGGAATTGTGCATAGGAGGGGGTGGTGTAGCGCGTGGCTATTACAAGCAGCAGGAATTGACTCTGCAAAAATTTGTCCCAAACCCGTATGCGCCAGGTGAAATGATGTATAAAACCGGAGATAAAGCTAGATGGCTGCCAGATGGAAATGTAGAGTTTTTAGGGCGTCTGGACCATCAGGTAAAGGTACGTGGATACCGTATCGAAACAGGGGAGATAGAGGCGAAAATCAGGAAGCTTGAATATGTCAGAGAAGTCGTGGTTTTTGTGTGGACAAACTCTCAGGGGGAGCATGAGCTATGCGCTCATCTCGTCTCGGATGAAGCGTTGTCGTTTGCTAGGGTACAAGAGGAGCTCGCAGCTTTTTTACCAGGATATATGATCCCTACACATATGTGCCAGATCGATCAAATCCCCCTTACACCTAATGGCAAGATTGATCGAAAATCATTATCCATTCCTGACAGAAATGAGCTTCGCACGCAAGAATATGTGGCTCCCCGTAATGAACTGGAAGCTAGACTGGCAATCATGTGGCAGGACTTACTAGGAGTCAGTCCGATTAGTATTTATGATGATTTTTTTGAATTGGGCGGACATTCTTTAAAAGTAATGATGCTGGTCGCGAAGGTCCATAAGGAGTGGCATGTTCCATTGCCAATTGAACAAGTCTTCCAAAATCCCACAGTAGCATCGTTGGCAAAACTTCTTCCTGAAATGGAGAAAAGCGTGCATTTGCGTATTCAGCCTGCACCAAAGAGCGAATATTATCCGCTTTCCTCTTCACAAAAAAGATTGTTCCTGCTTCATCAATTAGACAAGGCTGCCCTAAGCTACAATATTCCGGCTGCAATGATGTTGGAGGGAGCTGTCGATCGAGATCGCATGGAAATGGCTTTGCAGCATTTGGTCCAAAGGCATGCTACATTGCGAACCTCCTTTGAAATGGTACACGGAACCCCGGTGCAACGCATACATGATAAGGCAGATTTTACGATCCAATATGAAAATCTAACAAACAACAACACAACAGAGCAGGATATCCAGTCACTGATTCGAGCATTTATTCAGCCGTTTGATCTAGAGACACCGCCATTACTTCGAGTTGCTCTCATTCGGCTTGCGACAGATCGTCACCTTTTACTTGTAGACATTCATCACATTATTTCAGATGCCGTTTCTATGGCTACCTTTACGGCTGAATTTGTAAGGCTGTATCAAGGAGAAGAGCTGCCTGCACTACACCTGCAGTATAAGGATTACGCTGTATGGCAGCAGGCTTGGAAACAAACCTCCTCCTATTTGAAGCAGGAAGAATATTGGCTCCATCAGCTAGCAGGAGAGCTTCCTGTTTTGAAGCTCCCGCTTGATTACAAGCGTCCTGAAGCTCTCTCATTTGAAGGTGATCACTTATTGGTTCCTCTTGATCAAAAAACATCTCGTCTTGTGCACCAAGTAGCAGAGGAAACAGGAACAACACCCTTTATGCTTTTACTTACCACATACAGCTTGCTACTCGCTCAATATAGTGGTCAGCAAGAAATCCTGATAGGAACACCGATTGCTGGCAGGAGAGATGACGATCTTCAACGGATCATGGGGATGTTTGTTAATACATTGGTACTGCGAATGCATCCGGCGGGGAGTAAATCGTTTGCAGCTTATGCAGATGAGGTCAAATTGACTTCATTAGCGGCTTTTGAAAACCAAGACTATCAATTTGAGGAGCTGATCGAAAAGGTAAAGATTGAGCGAACTCCTAATCGCAATCCTCTTTTTGATGCAGTATTTGTCCTTCAAAACACAGATGGGCAAGCAGACCAAGTAGGTGAACTAACGCTAACACCCTATCCGTATACTCATCAAACAGCAAAATTCGACCTTACTTTGCAGGCGATAGAGCAAGGAGACGCGTTTCATTTTACATGGGAGTACCGAACAGCGTTATTTAAACGAGACACCATTGAGCAAATGGGACAGAACTACGTGGAGCTTCTTCGGATGGTTACAGCGAATAAGGACATGCTCATACATGAGATTCCCTTCCTTCGCACGAAAAAAATGGAGAGTGCCATAACGGAGGACTTTACGTTTACATTTTAATAGCAAAGATTTTTCTCTGGTATAAAAGGGAGGGGATTCTCTCCCTAGTCGATCTGATAAGGAGAGAAAAAGGATGCCCGACACATTGAGTCAATCAGGTACAATGACGACTGGAAAGTGGCAAGAAGAACAGCAATACTGGCTAGACAAATTACAAGGAAATGTAGTCGCGAGTGGATTTTTAAAGGATTTGATCAGAACAGGCAAGGAGAATACTAGATGCGTCTATAAAGCGATTTTCCCTGCCGACCTGTCTGAAAAAGTGAGAGCGACTAGCAATGGATCACCGTTTGGAATGTATGTTTTACTTGTGAGCGGTGTGAAGCTGTTGCTTAGCCATTATACAGGCAGTGAGGATATTCTGGTTGGCATGCCCCCTTTTCATCTGAAAAGCAGGGAGGAGACAGCCAACCATCTTCTAGCTCTGCGAACCATTGGGACGAAGAAGGACAGCTTTGCTGAATGGGCGGGAAAAATCAAACAAACAGTCATGGAGGCAGACCAGCATCCCAATCTTTCTTTTGCAGAAATCGTACGGATGCTGCATCCAGAGATAGGCGACCCTTCTCAGTTGAATATGCAGACGGTCGTTTTGCTTGATAGCGTTCATGACCTGAAAGAGATTGATACCATACAGGCTAACATGCTCTTTTTATTCCGAGATAGGGGAAATAGTCTGGAAATCGAGCTGCATTACAATTCAGAATGCTATCTGGAGGGGACGATTCAGCGCATTGTTCAGCATGTTTTACGGCTGCTGCAGCAGGCTCTGTCTAATCCGAAACAATCCAGTCAGGAGATAGAATTCTTGTCTGAGCAGGAAAAGCACCAGCTCGTCTTCGGTTTTAATCAAACGCAGTCCGGTTTTCCGCAGGACAAAACAATAGTTCAGCTATTCGAGGAGCAGGCCAAGAGGCATTCGGCACGAGAAGCCTTGGTATGTGATGATCAGCGTATGACATACGAGGAATTGAATAGACGTGCTAATCAGGTAGCGAGAGCACTGATAGATCGTCAGGTTCAGCCTAACGATATCGTAGGGATCATGGTTGAACGTTCCCTAGAAATGATTGTGGGTATACTTGGCATTTTAAAAGCAGGAGCAGCCTACCTTCCTATTGACCCGATTTATCCACAGGATCGAATTACTTATATGCTAGAAGATAGCGGGGCGAAGCTTCTGCTTACCGATAGACACGGAGAAACGGCTACCATCTATTCGGGTACAATCCTTCCCTTCCATGATGAAAGCCTGCAAAAGTATGCTAGTGAAAACCTGCCTGTAGAGATTTCCCCGCAAGCCCTAGCGTACATCATCTATACATCAGGGACGACTGGCCACCCCAAGGGTGTCATGATTGAACACAGACATATCGTGCGTTTATTTGTTCCAGACACTCCGTTATTTTCCTTCACCCATCAAGACGTCTGGACGTTATTTCATTCCTTTAGCTTTGACTTTTCTGTATGGGAAATTTTTGGAGCCCTACTGTTTGGCGCAAAGCTGGTAGTGGTTCCTAAGCTGGTGGCTCAAGATACCAAGGTCTTTTTACAAGTATTACAGCGTGAGCAAGTAACGATACTTAATCAAACACCCACCGCTTTTTATCAACTCATCAATGAAGAGCTAAAATCCGTTGATCAGAAATTACATTTGAGGTACGTCATTTTCGGCGGGGAAGCCTTAACGCCAAGACAGCTACAGCTATGGCAAGCAAAATATCCTCAGACTAAACTAATCAATATGTATGGCATTACCGAAATCACAGTCCATGCTACCTTCCGTGAGCTGACCGAGGAGGATTTTCATCAGCACGCAAGCAACATAGGCCACCCGATTCCGACTCTGTCCATCTATGTCTTGGATCAGGATAGAAAGCTGCTGCCAATCGGGGTACCAGGCGAAATGTATGTATCAGGCGCAGGCGTTGCCAGAGGATATCTGAACAGACGGGAGCTGACGCAGGAGCGCTTTATCGAAAATCCTTATATAACTGGGGAACGCATGTATAAGACAGGCGACTTGGCTAGATGGCTGGCAGACGGCACCCTTGAATATATGGGACGACTGGATCATCAGGTGAAAATTAGAGGGCATCGCATTGAGTTGGGCGAGATTGAAGGGCAACTGCTGTTACTTGGCTTTGTGCAGGAAGCAGTAGTAGTAGCTAGACAGAACAAGGATGGAATCAATGAGCTGTGCGCCTATTTGGTGGCTACAGAAGACATAGGAGACATAGATGTACGAAAGGCGTTATCTGTTTCTTTGCCTGACTATATGCTTCCTACGTATTTTATACAGATGGAAAAAATGCCGCTAACTCCTAATGGGAAAATCGATCGAAAAGCTTTGCCTAAGCCAGAGAACAGCCTGCGCTCCAAACAAGAGTATGTAGCACCCAGAACGTCTCTTGAATCTAGCTTAGTTAGCATTTGGGAGGATGTTCTGGAAATCAAGCCGATCGGAATTAAGGACAATTTCTTCGAGCTAGGCGGATATTCGCTAAAAATGCTCAAGATGATTAATCAGGTGGCACAAGAATTAAACGTTGAGATTCCCTTAAAATTACTGTATGAAAATCCAACGATTGAATATATGGCAGAACGGGCCTTTGCTTTCTACATGGAGGAGAGTAACCATCACATGACGCTATTAAATCGAGCCGGCGATCTCAAAGTGATTTGTTTTCCTCCCATAAATGGTTTCATCTTTATCTATAAACGAATTGCGGAATTACTAGCTCAGGAAGCTACGTTTTATGGATTCGAATATATAGAACAGGAAAATCGCATCGAGCTATATGTCCAACAAATTTTGGATGCGGAGCCAGAAGGACCGTACATTTTCCTAGGTTATTCAGCCGGTGGAAATCTCGCATTCGAAGTGGCAAAAGCAATGGAAGAGAAGGGGCGCACTGTATCCGATATCATCATGTTTGACACCTATATGAAAACAGAACAGATGAAAATGACTCCCAAGGAGCAAGAGGACGAGATCGAGCGCTTCCTGCAACTAGAAAATATCAGAGAAATCTTAGACTTTAGTCATGGTGATGAGGTTGTCAAAGAGCGGGTTCTCAAGAAAACGAGGGCTTATGTTGCTTACTTCCTTCAGTTGGCTCATGTAGGTCAAGTACAGGCGGCCATTCACTTTGTGCAGGCAGAGCCAGATGAGGCCAATATTGCACAGCCTGCCGATTTGCAAATGTGGGGAAAATTTACAAAAGGGGCATATAGAGAATATCAAGGTGCAGGCATGCATTACAGTATGTTCAATGGAGACTTTCTACAAAGGAACGCTACACTGATTCAACATATTTTACACCAGATGAAAAGGAAGGAAAGATAGCCATGGCTCAGATCGTACCTGTTTCGAAACAAAGCAAATCGGATCGTATCATTTCATTTCGTTCACCGACAGCAAAGGATGCTTCGAGGATTCGCAAGCATTACGAGCGAGTCTTTCATGACAATCCCTTTATGCTCACCTCTGGAGAGGAATTTATCGCAAATGATGAGCAAGTCGGCGCCGGTATTGATACCTTCTGGAATGATCCTAACAAAGTAGCCTTTATCGCAGAATGTGAGAATGATTTAATAGGAATTATGACCGTCACGCCAAGAGAAACGAAGAGGGTACAGCATGTAGGCATGATCGCTTTAACAATTAAAGAAGAGTGGCGGGGGCAAAGAATTGGAGGTCTTTTTTTTGAAGTCATGCTAGAGTGGGCAGAGGCACATCCTATAATTGAAAAGCTTTCGGGTGAAGCATTTGCACATAATGAAAGATCCCTTCGTTTACTCAAGAGCTTTGGGTTTGTAGAAGAGGGAAGGAAGATCGCAGAAGTCAAATATCCTGATGGTACATATGTAGACACGATTTTTATTGCTAAATCGGTAAAAGGCAATGAGAAAGAGTTGTGCTGTGAATCCAGTGTTGCATCATCGAAAAATCCTGCTACAATGATGCATGATAGTTTTTGATACAGGATGTGAAGTGTTTACATGGATTTTTTACATCAGAAAGTGTTGCCAGCAGTTCGGCAGATGAAAGATTTCGAGGCGTTGCTTAAAAGTCGTTTTGAATATTTAGTATTGTTGGATAGCCATGTGGGGCAATTAAAGCATATCGTCCAGATGTCGAAAAAGCATAATAAAAAAATGCTTGTACATGTTGATCTTATCAATGGCTTACGAAATGATGAATATGCAACTGAATTTTTATGTCAGGAAATTCGACCGGCAGGTGTGATTTCCACGCGCAAGAGTGCCGTATTAACCGCCAAGAAAAATAAAGTCCTAGCAATCCAACGATTATTTTTGCTGGACACTACAGCGCTTGAAACAAGCTACCGTCTTTTGGAACAGACACAGCCTGATTATATCGAGGTATTACCTGGCATTATGCCGCATATTATTGCCGAAGTATATGAGCGTGTGAAAATTCCTGTGCTTGCGGGTGGGTTAATCAGAACGGTGGAGGATGCTGAGTGTGCCTTTAGTGGTGGGGCTGTTGCGGTAACAACGTCGCGAAAAGAGATTTGGAATCATTATGAGAATAAATAAAACTTTTTTGATTACCTGATAATTCATTGTTGACAGAATTATCTTTTGTTTGCTTAAATGGGTTATAAAGTTAATCAGGTGACGGAGAATCGGAGACCCACAGAGGCTTCCCTATCGTATCATAGGGATTGTTTCCTGTGGGTTTTTTGTTGTCTGTCAAGCATAAAGGGGGATACAGAGAATGTCGCCATTTGTAGGTGAATTAGTTGGGACTATGCTTTTAATTATTTTGGGGGGCGGTGTAGTAGGAGGGGTTGTCCTCAATAAATCAAAAGCTCAGAATTCAGGATGGATTGTCATCACGATTGGCTGGGGATTGGCAGTTACCATGGGAGCGTATGCTGTTGGGGGAATAAGTGGTGCCCATCTGAATCCAGCCCTTACGATTGCATTGGCCACCATTGACAGATTTGCTTGGGCGGACGTACCGTTGTATATCGTGGCGCAAATGATCGGAGCCTTCTTGGGAGCCGTAATTGTTTGGCTGCACTATCTGCCTCACTGGAAGCAAACAGAGGACAAGGGTGCGAAACTGGCTGTTTTTGCAACTGATCCAGCCATTCCAAATACGCTAGGGAACCTTTTAAGTGAAATCATAGGTACTTTTATTTTAGTTTTTGGTATTCTGGCGATTGGAGCGAATAAATTTGTAGATGGATTAAATCCGTTTGTCGTAGGACTTTTAATCATTAGCATCGGGGTATCCCTTGGTGGCACGACAGGGTATGCCATTAACCCGGCAAGAGATTTAGGACCACGTTTGGCCCACTTTCTGTTACCGATTGCCGGAAAGGGAACATCCAACTGGAGTTATGCTTGGATTCCGGTTGTCGGGCCAATTATAGGAGGAGTATTGGCAGCACTGTTCTATAAAATCGTATTTCTTGCTTAGACTAGATTAGATTAGAGAAAAAATACTGACTAACAGGGAAAAGGGATGAGTTTCATATGGAGAAAAAATATATTTTGTCATTAGATCAAGGCACATCTAGCTCACGTGCCATTCTGTTTAATAAGCAAGGACAGATTGTTGCCATGGCCCAGCGAGAATTTCCGCAGTATTTTCCACAGCCAGGGTGGGTCGAGCATAATGGCTTTGAAATATGGGGTTCTATTTTAGCTGTCATTGCAGAGGTTCTATCCACCTCCAATATTAGCCCGAAGGAAGTAGCGGCTATCGGAATCACGAATCAACGTGAAACTACGATTGTTTGGGATAAGCATACAGGCAAGCCAGTGTATAATGCGATTGTTTGGCAATCCCGTCAAACATCTGAGATATGCGATGAGCTAAAGGCTAAGGGCTATTCAGATTTAGTACGGGATAAAACAGGCTTAGTGATCGATGCTTACTTCTCAGGGACGAAATTAAAATGGATTTTGGATCATGTGGAAGGAGCCCGTGAGAAGGCAGAGAAGGGTGACTTGCTGTTTGGAACCATTGATACATGGCTGATTTGGCGTCTATCAGGTGGGGAGAGTCATGTGACCGATTATTCGAACGCTTCCCGAACACTTCTATATAATATCTATGAGCAAAAATGGGATGATGAGTTGTTAGCCATGCTCGATATTCCTAAGTGCATGCTACCTGAGGTTCGTCCATCATCAGAAGTGTATGCGCTTACAGCGTCGTATCATTTCTTTGGCGAACAGGTACCGATTGCTGGTGCGGCGGGAGATCAGCAGGCAGCTTTATTTGGGCAGGCATGCTACGAGATGGGGATGGCAAAAAACACCTATGGAACAGGCTGCTTCATGCTTATGAACACAGGAGACAAGGCAGTTAAATCGGAAAGTGGACTACTAACGACCCTCGCATGGGGCATCGATGGTAAAGTCGAGTATGCGCTAGAGGGCAGTATTTTTGTTGCCGGCTCAGCTATCCAATGGCTGCGTGATGGGCTTCGGATGTTAAAGTCAGCGGCTGAAAGTGAGCAATATGCACAACGAGTAGAATCGACAGAAGGGGTATATATGGTTCCAGCCTTTGTTGGACTAGGTACACCATATTGGAAGAGTGACGTGCGAGGAGCAGTATTTGGGTTGACACGCGGGACAGAAAAGGAGCATTTTATCCGGGCCATTCTTGAATCGCTTGCGTATCAAACAAAAGATGTCCTTTCTGCCATGGAGGCGGATTCAGGGATTGTTTTAAAAGCCTTGCGTGTAGACGGTGGGGCAGTGAGAAATCATTTCTTGATGCAATTCCAAAGCGATATCCTTGGCGTTCCAGTAGAGCGACCGACTAATAGCGAAACGACAGCATTAGGAGCGGCTTACCTAGCTGGTCTAGCTGTTGGATTCTGGGAAAGTCGTGAGGAGATTGCCTCTGTTTGGCAGATTGATCAGCGCTTTGAGGTACAGATGGGGGAAGAGGAGAGAAGGAAATTATATCATGGATGGAAAAAAGCAGTAGAAGCAACAATGGGCTTCCAGGTACCATCTATCGGTTGAAGCAGGTAGCAATCTACGCTATACTTTTATTATCAAATGGAACAAGTTAATATCGGTCGGAGAATTGGAGTAGACCACAGCAGGTCCTTTTAAATAAGAAGGATCTTGTTGTGGTCTTTTTTTATTCACCTGACAAAAAATACGTTCGTTATTATGACAGGAGAGTGAATGAGATGACAAAGCCATTTTCAAGCTTATCTAAGAGACAAATATTGCGGGATATGGAAAAACAGGAATATGATCTGCTGGTGATCGGGGGCGGAATCACTGGAGCAGGAATCGCGCTGGATGCACAAGTACGTGGAATCAATACTGCTTTGATTGAAATGCAGGATTTTGCCGCTGGGACCTCTAGCCGCTCGACCAAGCTTGTTCATGGAGGCTTGCGTTATTTAAAACAACTGGAATTGAAGCTGGTTGCCGAGGTAGGACGAGAACGAGCAATCGTGTACGAAAATGCTCCCCATGTCACTACGCCAGAATGGATGCTGCTTCCCATGATAGAAGGGGGAACGTATGGTAAATTTGCTACATCAATCGGCCTACGAGTATATGACGCTTTAGCAGGGGTCAAGAAAAGTGAGCGCCGTATCATGCTCAACAAAGAGCAGACGCTGGCCAAAGAGCCGCTACTAGCCAAGGAAAAGCTAAAAGGTGGAGGTTATTACGTAGAATACCGGACAGATGATGCTCGCCTTACGATGGAAGTAATGAAGGAAGCGGTACGACGGGGAGCAACAGCTATCAATTATATGAAAGCAGAGGACTTGTTGTATGAGAATGGCAGGGTATATGGAGTGATGGCTATTGACCAGATCAGCGGTGAGAAAATTACGATTCGTGCTAAGAAAATCATTAATGCGGCGGGTCCATGGGTAGATACCATTCGAGAAATTGACGGCTCGAAAAAAGGGAAGAGACTGCATATCACAAAGGGTGTTCATCTTGTAATAGACAAAAAAAGATTTCCATTAAACCAAGCGATTTATTTTGACACACCTGATGGCCGCATGGTGTTTGCCATTCCCCGAGATAATAAGACCTACGTAGGAACAACGGATACGAACTATCAGGGAGACATTGCTAACCCCAAAATGACTGTAGAGGATCGTGACTACATTCTTCGTGCGGCTAATTTTATGTTCCCATCGCTTAAACTAACAGGAGCAGATGTAGAATCCAGCTGGGCAGGCATACGTCCATTGATACACGAGGATGGCAAATCCCCGTCTGAGCTTTCGCGTAAGGACGAGATTTTTCTGTCTGAATCAGGTCTATTAACAATTGCAGGCGGGAAGCTGACTGGGTATCGCAAAATGGCTGAGAGAATTGTTGATCTACTAGTGGAGCAATTCAAAACAGAAGGGCAAGGCAATTATCCACGTTGTACAACCGATAAAATTCGTTTATCTGGCGGCGACGTAGGCGGAGCTGACAAGTTTGAGTTATTCAAGAAGGATAAGATAAAAGAGGGCGTCTCAATCGGTCTAGCTGAGTGGGAAGCAGAGCAGTTAGTTGCTCGCTATGGCTCAAATGTATCTCAGATTTTCTCACGAATAAGCGAATGTGAGGCAGAAAGAGCGGAAGCGGGATTGCCTGCACAGGTTTTCGGCCCCCTTATGTATGCGATAGAAGAAGAGATGGCAATGACTCCAGAGGACTTCTTCGTTCGTCGTACAGGAGATCTTTATTTTAATATACAAGGGGTTAGGGATTGGAAGGAGCCCGTTATTGCTTATATGGCTAAAAAGCTAGGATGGAGTACAGAGGAAACAGCTACTCACAAAAAACGTTTAGAGCAAGTAATCCATGACGCCGTTATTCCACTCAGTGAATGACAGCAGGGCTTCGTTTTGAGTAGAAAGAGCTTGGGTAGCAAACGATTTGTTCTTTTGTCATCTCTGTGTAACATAAGATTGGTAGAGTAATAGAGAAAGGGGTGGGAATATGCTTGGAGAAATCCTTTCGCTAACCATCGTCAAATCTAGCATCTCTATATTACTTATACTAATTATCTTAGGCGTAGTTGGTTTGATATACGCTGCATACGTGGAGCCCAAGTCCGTGGTGATAACTCGTCATCAGGTAGAAATTTCAAGATTGCTCGATAAGAAGCAGGGGCTTACAATCGTCCAATTTAGCGATACACACGTAGGTCCCCACTTTTCGCTAGCACAATTAAAAGAGGTTGTTACCCTCATTAATGAACAGAAGCCTGATCTGATTGTGTTCACAGGTGATCTTCTGGATCGGGTCAGGAGCTTTACAGAAAGCAAGGACGAATTGATAGCCATTCTAGCAAAATTGAATGCTCCTCTTGGTAAATTCGCAGTGTATGGAAACCATGATCGTGGCGGTGGCGGGAGTAAATATTACCGACAAGTGATGGAGCAAGCCAACTTTGATTTACTTGTTAATGATGTGAAAACGATTGCGTTAGCAAATAAAAAAGCGATTACCATAGTTGGCCTAGATGACTTTTTACTTGGCAAACCAAAGATAAAGGAGACATTAGGACTGCTTGAGCAGGGAGAGGAGCTTACTAACCTGAAGGAACAGACTTTATCCAATCAATTGCCCAGCTTTACTTTACCTCACGCAGAGAGCTTCGTCATTTGTCTCGTTCATGAGCCTGATGTTGCTGATCGGATCGTTAGCTATCCTGTTGATCTGCAATTATCAGGGCATAGCCATGGCGGACAAGTGCAGATTCCTCTGCTGGGGCCTGTGATCACTCCTTCTTTAGCCCGAAAATATAAAGAGGGTCTATACCAGCTTCGCCAAGGGAATCACACGATGCAATTGTACGTGAATCGAGGGATTGGGACGACAAGATTACCAATTCGTATGGGAAGTAGACCAGAAATTGCTGTTTTTAGCTTGGAAATATAGCACAGATTTTTATTGGGCGCTGAGAAGGCCCTATGTTGCTATTGATGGCATGTAACAAAAACCCTTGTCCATCGGGGTTTATGCGAGCACAAGGGTTTTCATTTTTCATCCTATTATAAAAAAGAGAGCCGTGTTAGAATCAGGAATATATATTTTCTTACTGATTCCTGAGGAGCTGTTACAATGAAGACAATACAGGTTTATCACTATGATGCCTTTAGCACGCAACCTGATAAAGGAAATCCGGCAGGTGTAGTCTTTACAGGTAATGAACTGACGGAAAAAGAAATGCAAGAGGTAGCACAAAAGGTAGGGTTTAATGAAACGGCTTTTGTACTTGCTTCAGAGGTAGCTGACCTTAGAATTCGTTATTTTACACCAGGACATGAAAATAATCTCTGCGGTCACGCAACCATTGCTACGATTTATGCGCTAAAGTCTACAGGGCAATTAGGGGATAAAAATCATCTAACCATCGAAACAAAAGCAGGTATATTACCAATAAAAATAGAGACGGGCACAGATGGCAAACGGTATATTACGATGAAGCAGGCAGCTCCGCAGTTTGAGGATTTTACAGGGTCTCAGGAGGAGCTAGCAGACTCAATCGGTCTTACAATCGACGATATCGAATCTGATTTACCCATTACATACGGCAGTACAGGTATTTGGACCCTGCTAGTACCTATAAAAAAGCTGAGTGCCTTTCAAAAAATGAAGCCTGACAATACACGTTTTCCAAGTGTGTTACAGGAAATGCCAAAAGCATCTGTTCATCCATTTTGTCTGGAAACGTACGATTCTCAAGCACAAATGCATGGACGCCATTTCTCCTCGCCGTTTTCAGGCACAAGAGAGGACCCTGTGACAGGCACGGCTTCAGGCGTGATGGGATCCTATTATGCGCAATATCTAAGCGATGATTTTGATACAAAACTACGTATCGTGATCGAACAAGGTCAGGAAATCCAAAAGGACGGTAGAGTAGAGGTAACCATTAGTAAAAATCATGAAACGTATGATGTTGAGATTACAGGTACGGCCGTTTATGTGAAAGCATTCGAAATCTCTATCTAAGCTAGAGCAGTCGGGGGAGGATTAATTCTCTACCCCGACTGTTTTTTGTGTGCATGTACGAATACAAAGACAGCGTGAATACACACAAAGTAATAATCTGTATGGAAGTAAAAAGATGCTAACTAATCTATTATGTACCTTTTTTAACATTACGCAAGGCCGTTGAAAAACGAGAGATAGCCTCATGAATCTGGTCATCCATCACGCGACCAAAAGTAAAGCGAACATAGCCCTTTTGTGTACCGAATACACTTCCGGGAACATACACAACCCCTTGTCTGATAGCCTCCTTGACTAATTGTTGCTCGTTAACATTCTCCTTTATTCTGCACCAAATATGAATCCCGCCCTCAGGTGCCAGAAACTCTACCTGATCCTCAAGCTGATCATATAAGGAAAACGTCATTTTATCCTTGTTAATCGCGAGTGAGTTCCGAAGCTTGCGTAAATGAGCAGGGAAATCCTCAGACGATAAAAACTTGGTTGCAATCCATTCCGGTATAATGCTATGCCCAAAATCGATTTGCTGTTTGGCGTCTGCTAAACGTTCAATAACGGTTTGCGGGCCAAATATCCAGCCAATGCGCAGACCGGATGCAACAATTTTGCTTAGAGAACTGACATAGAGAACCGTACCATTTTCATCTAGCGATTTTAGTGTTGTAGCTTGTGTGTTATCAAAAGCCGTTAGACTGTATGGATCATCCTCAATGATAGGTATGCCTAAGTCAGAGGAGATTTCTAAAACCTGCTTTCTACGCTCTAAGCTTAAATAAGATCCATTCGGATTTTGAAAATTGGGGTTAAGAAAGACCATCTTTATACGATGCTGTTTATGTAACTCTACAATATCATCTGGATTAATCCCGCTATCATCAACAGGCAAGAGGAAGGTTCTTAGTCCTGCTGATTTAAATAACGGCAACGAATAGCAATAGGAAGGGTCTTCAATTGCAACTGCATCGCCTGGCTGCAATAAGCACTGAACAATCAGGTATAGAGCTTGCTGGGCCCCGGAAGTAATTAATATAGATGATGGTGTTGCAGAGATATTCCGCGATTTCTTTAAGTGTAAAGCGATGGTTTCACGTAGCTTCAGGTTACCCTGTGGATGGTCATAACCTACGTGATAAGTGAAAGTTTCATTGGCCATGATGTTTTGAAAATAGGAGGAAGCAGATAAATTAGGTGATAGCTCCCCGCTTGCCAGATCGATCAAATCAACACCAAAAGTCTCTTTTCGTATCGAACGCATCATTGCTGTGTTTGGAAGAAATGACCCTGTTTCAATCAGTTTCTCCCAGTTTGGAATGCGCTTGCGAGATGCTCCCCAGATATCCCGGCTTACAATCGTCCCTTTCCCCCGTAAGCTTTCCACAATACCGGAGGCACGCAATTCTTCATAAGCAGCTACAATTGTCGAACGATTTACATCTAATTCCTTGGAAAGTAAACGTTCGGAAGGAAGGATTGTACCTGAAGGATATTCTCCATTCGTAATACGTTGTTCAAGATATTGTGAAATTTGCTTATATATTGGGATTCGACTTTTACGATTGGGTTGCCATTCCATACAAGATTTCACTTCCTTTCAAGTCATTTAGGCGTGGTGGATGGTCATAATAGGATGGGACTGGACGGTTCATTTCAGATCATACATTTTTATAATGAAAAAATAGCTCTTCATGTTACTAAAACATATTATACCTATTCTTACAATTATCAGGCATATTGAGAGGAGAGAAGATTATGAAATATCGCAAGTTTCCGGGTGCAGATTCTCTAGTATCTGAGATTGGCTTTGGGGTATGGACGGTAGCGACCAAATGGTGGGGTGTAACCGATCGAGGTGTGGGAGAGAGACTTCTCCAGTCTGCCTACCAAGATTATGGAATCACCTTTTTTGATACGGCGGATGTCTATGGCGATGGTTATGGTGAGGAAATCATTGCAAAGACATTAGGGAATGTGCGTGACAGGATATTTATAGCTACTAAATTTGGATATGATATCTACCAAAACAGGGGGGAGAGAAAAGGGCACGCAGAGCTTCCCCAAAACTGGTCTACAAAGCATATTATGCTAGCCTGTGAACAGAGCTTAAAACGACTTCATACAGATTATATTGATTATTACCAGCTTCATAATCCTCGGATGGAGGCAATCCAAAACGATGAAATCATAGAAGCTCTGGAACAATTAAAAGCTCAAGGGAAAATTCGTCATTATGGAGCGGCGATGGGGCCCGATCTAGGCTGGAAAAATGAATCCTTGGAGGCATGGAAAAGAGGATATGAAGCGGTGCAGGTCATCAACAATATAGTTGAGCAGGAGCCGGCTAGGGATCTATTACAGGTAGCAGCAGAAGAGGCACGGGCATTAATCATACGCATCCCTCATGCTTCCGGACTGTTGGATGGCACATATGATCCCAATCAGCATTTCAGTAAATCAGACCATAGAACCCATCGTCCTGTGGAGTGGATGAGAGCGGGCAATGAGGTAGTGAATGAATTAAAGGCTAAAGGGATATTTGATAGTCAAAAGCGTACATTGGGACAGTTGGCAATCCAGTTTTCGCTCTATCACTCCTCTGTTCTCTCTGTTATACCAAATATAACGAGTGAGGAGCAGCTAAGAGAGTTTGCGCTAGCTTCAAAGACTACTCCTCTTTCCAAGGAAGAATACGAGCAATTGGAGCTACTCTGGGTAAATGGATATGGCGAGCGTTTACGTCAACCTCTATCCGATTCTAGTAGTAAACCGGCTCCTAAACAGTAGGATGCTTCCATTTTGAACGTGTGCCACTCCCGGCACACGTTGCGGCGCTACATGGCGGTGGTCGGACTATAGTTATCAAAACGATCATATAGCTATAAAAAAACAAGTCTCAAAGATTGGCGAAAGCTTTTCTATGTCTATCTTTGAGGCTTCTTTGTGATGTTATTGTGTTGTGTATGTAAGCATTTAGTGCGTTAAAGGTTAATTTTGTGACTGTTTCTTGTCGGTATTGTTGCAAAATGTTGAACATGGATGAGGGAAATGGTTTCAGATTGGATGGCGACTTTTTGAGGCTCGTTCATTAGGATAGGAATGTGGATCGGTGGTTATCAATTTTAAAAATCAACAGGAAAGGGGTATTCGATAAAAAAATGAAATGGGCTCTTTATACTTTCATTTTCGCTGCGATTTCATTGCTTACAGGCTGTGGTGACAGACTACTGGTTTTAGACCCAAAGGGACCTCAAGCCCAAACACAAGCCGACGTAATTATGATTTCTATTTGGACGATGTCGTTTATTGTTGTTGTAGTTATTGCTCTTTTCGTATTTATGGTCACAAAATATCGGGCCTCTAAACAAAAAGAAGAATATGAGCCTCCCTATGTAGAAGGGAATCTGGTTGTAGAAATGGTTTGTGTGGGGATTCCAGTACTCATCGTCATTATTCTTTCTGTGATCTCTGTGAAAAGCAATTATATTGTGGAGTCAAGACCACAGGGATATGAGGATAAAAAACCGTTAGTTATTTATGCTTCAAGCTCCAATTGGAAGTGGCATTTTAGTTATCCACAAGAAAATATTGAAACGGTCAATTACCTGCGTATCCCAATAAACCGACCTATTGAATTTAAGCTTTATTCCTATGGAGCGATTACTAGTTTTTGGGTTCCGCAATTAGGAGGACAAAAATATGCCATGGCAGACATGGTTACGACCTTACATCTAGCCGCTGATGTGCCAGGCGATTATATGGGACGAAATGCAAATTTTAGTGGAAAAGGCTTTGCTGAAAATACATTCAATGTCGAGGCAATAACTGAAGCGAAATATGAGAAATGGGTGGAAGAGGTGAAAAAAACGGCTGAACCTCTGACGGAACAAAAATTCAATACATTACTAGAGCCGGGGCATGTTGGACAATCCACCTATACGGGAACACATTTAGAGTTTAGACCAGCTCCAGAAGGTGCAAATGGCGGGCATCACCACCATCATGGTACAGCTCGGGACGAGTAGTTCTACGTTTTTCCACAAGACAATTATGTTCAAAAAGGAGCCACAATAGTATGGATTACTTTACGAAATTCGCCGTTCCTCATCCCAGCCCTGCGATTTATGCATCGATGGTTGCCATTATTCTGACTATGCTCGGGATCATCGGAGTACTGACCTACTATAAAAAATGGGGCTATCTCTGGCGTGAATGGTTAACGACGGTGGACCACAAACGGATCGGGATTATGTATCTCATATCAGCTTTGTTGATGCTATTTAGAGGTGGTGCTGATGCGATCATGATGCGTGCTCAGACAGCCGTACCAGAGAATGCCTTGCTCGATGCTCAGCACTATAATGAAATATTTACAACACATGGGACTGTGATGCTCATCTTTATGGCAATGCCATTCATTTATGCATTAATGAATTTTGTTGTCCCCTTGCAAATCGGGGCTCGTGATGTAGCGTTCCCAAGATTGAATGCACTAAGCTTTTGGTTGTTTTTTATGGGTGCGATGCTATTTAACATTTCGTTTGTCATTGGAGGTTCCCCGGATGCAGGCTGGTCCGCTTATTTCCCGCTGGCAGGCAATGAATTTAGTCCATCGGTCGGTACCAACTATTATGCGCTAGCTCTCCAAATCTCTGGACTTGGTACCTTGATATCCGGTATTAACTTTATCGCTACGATTCTTAAAATGAGAGCACCTGGTATAACACTGATGAAAATGCCTATGTTTACATGGTCTGCTTTCGTCACGAACGTAATCGTAGTTTTTGCATTTCCTGTATTAACAGTGGCACTGATCATGATGACAATGGATCGGCTATTCGGAACACACTTCTTCGCATCGACGAATGGCGGTATGGATATGCTTTGGGCGAATTTATTTTGGGTGTGGGGACATCCTGAGGTTTATATCCTAGTACTTCCTGCGTTCGGTGTATATAGTGAGATTATTTCAACCTTTGCACGCCGCAATCTGTATGGTTATAAATCAATGGTTGCTTCTATGGTGATCATTTCTCTGCTCTCCTTTTTAGTTTGGACACACCATTTCTTCACAATGGGACAGGGAGCGTTAACAAACAGTATCTTCTCCATTACAACAATGGCCATAGCTGTTCCTACGGGGATTAAAATATTTAACTGGCTGTTCACTCTTTGGAGAGGCAAAATTGTTTTCACTGTTCCGATGCTTTATTCTTTAGGCTTTATTCCAATTTTCTTAATTGGCGGGGTAACTGGGGTTATGCTTGGAATGTCAGCAGCCGACTACCAATATCATAATACGATGTTTTTAGTAGCTCACTTCCATTATGTCATCATACCTGGTGTTGTATTTGCCATGATTGCTGGCCTTACTTACTGGTGGCCAAAAATGTTTGGTTTTATGCTGCATGAAAGAATTGGCAAGTGGGCGTTCTGGGTTATTGCCATTAGCTTTAACGTGGCATTTTTCCCGATGTTTCTCTCTGGTTTAGATGGACAGGCTCGACGTATGTACACCTATTCTGAATCAACAGGCTTTGGGCCCTTGAACTTTATTTCGTTCATTGGAGCCCTTGGCCTGCTAGTAGGCTTTGTGCTACTTGTTTATAACATGTACTGGAGTATTCGCTTTGCTCCAAGAAATATAGAGGCCGACCCATGGGATGCACGTTCTCTTGAATGGGCAACTCATAATCCCGTACCAGCGTATAACTTTGCTATTACACCGCAAACTCAGTCAATAGAAGCATTCTGGGATGCTAAGAAAAAAGGCCATCGTCTGTTTCAGGGTACCTATAAAAAGATTCATATGCCAAAAAACAGCGGTGCCCCGTTTATTTTGAGCTGTATCTTTTTTGTATGGGGCTTTGCCTTTGTATTTGCTATGTGGAATGTTGTAATCCTTGCAACGATTGGAATTTTTATTTGCCTGACTCACCGATCATTTGAGCAGGACGACGGTTATTACATCTCGGTTGAAGAAATAGAAGAGACCGAAAATAGATTGCGAGGTGCAATGAAATGAAAATAGATCACTCTCTGCCGCTTGAATACAGTACAGAACAAAATTCCTTGAACATTCTAGGATTCTGGATTTTCCTGGGGGCTGAGATTGTACTGTTTGGAACGCTGTTTGCTTCTTATTTCACCCTAGTCGATCGTACTGGCAGCGGCCCTGCTGGAGCCGAAATTTTCGAAATTACTCCTGTGCTGGTTGAAACGATTCTGCTTTTAACAAGTAGCTTTATCATTGGAATTGGCATTCATGCCATGCGTATCGGCAACAAAAAAGCAATGCTTACATTCTTTGCGATCACATTGCTGCTTGGGCTTGGATTTTTAGGTGTCGAAATCTATGAGTTTCTTCATTACGATCACATTGGAGCAGGCTTGCAAACCAGCGCATTTACAGCGATTCTATTAACAACATTGGGAACCCATGGAGCTCACGTTTCCTTTGGATTAATTTGGGGATTATCTATCATCATGCAGGTTAGGAAGCGAGGATTGACTCCTCAAACAGCGAATAAATCATTCATTTTCTCACTGTACTGGCATTTCTTAGACGTTGTGTGGATCTTTATTTTTAGCTTCGTCTATCTGAAAGGAATGATGGTAACATGAGAGAATTATTCCCTCGCAAACAGGTAATCGGCTTTGGTTTCTCGCTGATTCTTACTGCATTGGCCCTGACAGTTTATTTCTTTAGCATGTCATTTGCAGTTGGGATGACAATTCTGCTTGTAACAGCGTTCATTCAAGCTGCCGTTCAGCTCGTTGTCTTTATGCACACAGGTGAGACAGGAGACAAAATATCCATCTATACCAATCTCTATTACGCATTATTTATAGCGCTTGTTACAGTCTTTGGAACTCTGCTATGCATGATCTGGGGGTACCAGTGATCTGTTCATAATCAAAAAATAAAAAAGGAGCCTAATCTTGCTGGATCGGGCTCCTTTTTTCTCTTTGAACACGAGGTTGGCTGATCTGTATTGCCTTACTGCTTTTCCTTCAATCGATAGGTCTCGAAAAACTCTTTTTTGGCGATGCGGTATACTTCTGAATAGTCTAATGGCGATACGAGATAGTCGCCTTCCTTAACGATCATTTTCTCTTTCCAAGCTGCAAGAAAATAAAATTCTTTGTTCGGGATGTTGGCTTCTTTTAGCAGGTCCGAGGTTACTTCAATCGCTTTAATTTCTCCGATTGCTTGATACTCTTTAAATCCATCTTTTGCTTCCCCGATTTGTTTATATCTTTTCGCGAACTTGTCCGGTTTTAAGATGTACATCTCTTTAGCTTCGGTTTGGTTTTTCACAATCATATCCTTAGCCGCGGCGGTATTTTCTGTTTCTACACCATCTTTTGTAATGGTTGCAATTTTTTCGCCCCCTACTGCTTCTTTGGCATAAACGCGAGTAAATTTTTCATAGATAGATGCTTTTTCTAGTTTAGGCTGTAAAAGAGAAATCATGTCCTGTTGTGAAATAGGCTCATTTTCGGTAGAACGGAGGGGGTCACAAGCAGTTAACAGAAGCATAAGGGCAAATAATGCAACTACAATTTTTTTCATAGATGTACCTCCTAGGGTTATGATTTGTCATTTCAAGACTATCGTACCTATTGGGAATAAACAATAAGTATCGCGTACTATATTGCTACTTCTTTCCTTGCGATGCGTTCATACAGAAAGTACAATAGGTAATAACTGATAATTCTGATAAAATATAGTAGAATTTTTATAAAAAGGAGGAGAGCCGATGCTACATCAGGCATGCACCCAATTAGAAGAACTGTATTCAGAAATGGTCGACTTACGCCGGGATTTTCATATGTATCCGGAGCTGTCTTTTCAAGAGGTGGAGACACCGAGAAAAATTGCAGCTTATTTGAGAAAGCTTGGTATTGAAGTACAAGAAGGGGTTGGTGGCCGAGGAATTGTTGCTAAGATTTATGGGAAAAAACAGAAGAGCCCAGAAGAGCAAGGCAAAACGGTGGCGTTTCGAGCCGATTTTGATGGGCTCCCGATTCAGGATGAGAAGCAGGTGGAATATAGATCAAGGGTTCCTGGAGTCATGCATGCATGTGGTCATGATATCCATACAGCGGCTTTGTTGGGAACAGCTAAGATAATAAAAGAGTATGAGCAAGAATTTAGTGGAACGGTGGTTCTGATCTTTCAGCATGCAGAGGAATTAGTCCCAGGTGGAGCGATCTCGATGATAGAGGATGGCTGCCTGAATGGAGTGGATGTTATTTATGGGGCCCATGTATTCTCAGGGCTACCACTGGGAGTGATTGGCGTACAGGAAGGATATATGCTGGCCGCGGGCGATGAATTTCAAATTGAAATTCGGGGCAAAGGTGGACACGGTGCAAGTCCTCATGAGTCTATTGACCCCATAGTGATTGGCAGCCAGCTTATCTTGAATTTGCAGCAGGTGGTAAGCAGACGTGTAGATCCTCTGCAACCGGCCGTATTAACGATAGGCTCCTTTCAAAGCGGCGCTACTTACAATGTAATTCCAGACACTGCACAGATTCTGGGAACAGTGCGAACATTTAGTGAGGAAACCCGCACTGGTATCGAACAAGCTATGCAGAAGATCGTCCAGCATACGGTTGAAGGCGCTGGCGCGACTGCGCAATTTACGTACCGCAGAGGCTATCCGTCTGTCTGGAATGATCCAGCAGAGACCAAGAGAGTGGAGGCGATCGCGAAGCAGCTAGTCGGGAATGAGCGAGTTATCCGTGTTCCACCACAGATGGGCGGGGAGGACTTTGCTTATTATTTACAAAAAAAACCAGGAAATTTTATCGGTGTAGGAGGCGGAAATAGTGAAATAAATGCTACATATCCGCACCATCATCCGATGTTTGATGTGGATGAACGCTCGATGCTACAGATCGGCAAGCTATTTTTGGGCTTACTTGCTGAGCATTTCGTTATTTCTGATGAAACCTAAGGAATAGTCACAACAACCCGAAAAGCACGAAGGGACCAGAGAAAAAGTGTAGGAGGAGTCTTTTGATGGCATGGGTAACGGTAGTGTTTCTATTTGTTTTATACATGATTAACTATCTGGATAAATCGATTGCTGGATATTCCGCTACCCAAATTATTCAGGAGATGACGCTTAGCCCAACAGAATGGGGATTGGTAGGCAGCAGTTTTTTCTGGTTTTTTGCTATTGCTGGTGTCATTGGGGCGGGGATATCTGACAGGATCGGCACGAAAAAAATGCTGATGATCCTGGCGATTTGCTGGACGGTTATACAGGCTGGCTCACTTGTCATTACAAGCTTACCTATCTTAATAATGGCGAGGGTTTTGTTAGGAATCGGAGAAGGACCTACATGGCCCGTTATTGTTAGCCATATTAGCAAGTGGTTTCCAGCAGAGCGGCGTGGCTTTATTTTTGCCTTGTTAACTCTGGGGGCGTCCATTGGTTCTAGTTTGTTTACTCCTGCTTTGGTATTGTCTATTGAACACTGGGGGTGGAGATGGGCTTGGGCTGCACTGGGAGCTGTAAGCTTCGTCTGGGTCATTTTCTGGATGGCAGGCGGAAAGGAGCATCCAGGTCAGATAGATGTGTCTACAAATCCGGTATCCTCAAAGAACCATTCTGTACAAATTCCAACAATCCAGTCTGTCAAGAAAGCCCCCTCATTGCATTGGTCTGATGTTCGTCACACCCTATTATCAAAAGATTTCTTATTTTCCTTCCTGCTCTACTTTGCACAGATGTGGGGTGTGACCTTTGTCTTGGTTTGGTTACCAACGTATCTAGTGAATGTAATGAAGCTGACCTCTACTCAGATGAGCACATCTATTGCCATGATTGGTTTACTCTCTGGACTAATCACGCTGCTGGCTTGTATGCTGGCAGACCGTTTGTTTCAAAGAACGAAGCTAATACGCCGTTCCTATGTGACAGTCGGAGGCATTTCTGTTCTGACAGGAGGTATTTTATTTAGCTTAGTTCCGTTGTTTCAATCTCCGACAATTCTTATTGCACTTTTTTGTCTTGGAATAGGATTAACGACAACAGCAGGCAGTCTTGCTTCTGTGATTGGAAGTACGCTGTTACCCGAGCGGACAGGTTTAATCATGGGAGTCATGTCTGGACTAGTAACGTTGGCAGGAATGATTTCTCCGCTTGTGACAGGAGCCATCGTTGAAGCTGCTGGAGCTAATCTAACGAATGGATTTCATCAGGTCCTACTTCTGAATGCTTTTATATATGCTACTAGTGGTTGTCTGTTCCTTTTATTTGTAAAACGTAAGGAGCAGGTCAAATTATCTCATAGCGCTAATGGGGAGGGAAAGTAATCATGAATTCTATCATGACCTTCGTAGCTACAGGGGATTATCTTCAAACAAGACGGGTGCCGAGCTATCAGGAGCATAGCTTTCAGGAGATTGCAAAGCTGATTGGCCAGGCAGATGTGCGCCTGACTAACTTAGAGATGCACGTTTCTTACAATGAAGGCACCCCTAATGCGATTTCTGGCGGTACTCATGTGCAAACAACTCCTGATCGATTAAAGGACCTAGTCGCATACGGCTTTAATTTAGTGGGAACGGCCAACAATCACTCCATGGATTTTAGTCACGACGGCCTGCTACTTACCAACAAATATTTGCGAGAAGCAGGAATATTGCATGCAGGAATGGGGGCAAATCTGTTTGAAGCTGGTCGACCTGCTTATTTGGATACCCCTGCTGGTCGAGCAGCGCTCATCTCTGTGACCTCCTCCTTTCATCAAACCCATCTTGCTTCCGAACAGCGCCGTGACGGGAAAGGTCGTCCTGGAGTAAATGGACTAAGGCATGTGAAAAAACATTTAGTTTCGCAAGCTGATTTTGAGGTATTGAAACGAATCGCAAGTCAGACTGAGGTAAATGCTTTATACGAAATGCTAGTGGAAGAGGCATTTCTGTCCCCCTTGCCAAAGGGAGTTTTGCCATTTGGCTATGATATGTATGGATATCCGGCTATTTTTTATGCGGGAGAAAAAGAGAAATTGCTCACAATGCCGCATGAGCAGGATATGAAACGCCTGGAGGCTAGCATTGATGATGCCACACGTCAATCGGATTATGTTATCGTAAGCTTTCACGCTCATGAAATGAAAGGGACAAATAAGCAGCTTTCGGCTGATTTTGTAGAGATCGCTTGTCGCAGGTTCATTGATGCAGGGGCCCACGCGGTAGTCGGGCATGGTCCGCATACGCTACGAGGTATCGAGATTTACCAAAATCGACCGATTTTTTATAGCCTAAGCAATTTTATTTTTCAGGATGAAACGCTGGAGGTTTTACCACAGGAATTTTATGATGCTAACTCACTCCCGCATGATATGACCATTATGCAGGCCATGGATTCGAAAACCGAGCAAGGGACAAAAGGCTTGCTGACGATTCCTGAGGTTATGGAGTCTGTCATCGCCTCATGGAGCATGGAGAACGGACAAATAAAAGAAATTATCTTGCACCCCATTGAACTTGGATGTGGCAAAAAACGCCATCAGAATGGGTTTCCCAAGCTAAGCAGGAATGAAGCTATTGTAAAACGAGTAGCAGAGCTATCAAAGCCGTATGGAACAGAGATTCAGATTTTGGATGGGATTGGAGTCGTACATATCACACCAAAAAAATTGGAATAAAAGTGTAAAGTTTTACAGAAGGATTCAAAAACATGTATTTTATATTTATAATGAAAAGGGAGAGGATCATAACTCCTATGCTATGATAATTTTATCTAAAACACCGAATAAGGAGAACGATTATGGAAAAAACACTAATTTTTGGACATAAAAACCCAGACACAGATACGATTTGTTCAGCTTTGATTTATGCAGATTTAAAAACAAAATTAGGAGCAAACGTGGAGCCTGTTCGTTTAGGAAACATGAACGGAGAAACAGAATTTGTGCTCAAATACTTTAATGTGGAGGCTCCTCGCTTAGTAGAAACAGTAGCGACAGAAGCTCAAGATGTAATCCTAGTAGACCACAATGAGCGTCAACAAAGTGCCAACGACATCGATCAGGTTCGCGTGGTTGAGGTTATTGATCATCACCGTATCGCTAACTTTGAGACAAACCACCCATTGTATTTCCGTGCTGAGCCGGTTGGATGCACGACTACTATTTTAAATAAAATGTATAAAGAAAACGGTGTAGAGGTAACGAAAACGATTGCTGGTCTTATGCTTTCCGCAATCATTTCTGACACTCTATTGCTTAAATCCCCAACTTGCACAGAACAAGATGTGAAAGCTGCACATGAACTAGCTGAGATTGCTGGCGTTGATTTGCAAAGCTATGGCTTGGAAATGTTAAAAGCAGGTGCAGACCTTAGCGACAAAACCATTAGCGAATTAATTTCTCTCGATTCAAAAGAGTTTGCTATGGGTAATTCCAAAGTGGAAATCGCTCAGGTAAACGCAGTTGATGTGAACGATGTATTAGCTAACCAGGCTGAAATTGAAGCGCATCTAACTTCTATCATTGAGAAAAAAGGCTTAGATATGTTCCTATTTGTCGTTACAGACATTCTAAATAATGATTCCGTTGGTCTTGCGGTAGGTCGTGCAGCAAAAGCTGTCGAACAGGCATTCAATGCGACATTGGAAGATAACAAAGTGCTTCTAAAAGGTGTTGTGTGCCGTAAGAAGCAAATCGTACCAGCATT
>NZ_LSSO01000153.1:0-4284 GCF_001645205.1 Brevibacillus sp. SKDU10
AAAACGGGGGCTTGACCAATCTGGAGAGGGCGTTTTTTAATGGGAGCTTCGGCTCCCTATTTTATTTACCCCTAGGGGGTGATAAGGAGAGGGAAAGCATGGAAGAGAGTGTAATGAACGCATTACTACAACAAGGGCCGTTTGCTGCTTTGTTTGTGTGGTTGTTATTTTCTACAAAAAAAGAGGGAAGAGAGCGTGAGACTCAACTAGTGAAACAGGCTCAGACACGTGAAGCCAAGCTCATGGAGCATAACGAGCGAATGGTAATTCAATTAGAACGTAATACCACTACATTGCAACAAATTGAACGCAGTCTAAACGGCTTAGAAAATGAATTACAAGAACTAAAAGAAAAGGTGGGCTAATGATGATAGAAATTGGTTTAGTAATTGCAGTCGTAATGGCGTCAGGAGCTTGGTTAAAAACACGGAGCTGGTTTCCGAATGATTACATTCCTCTGGCTATTGTTGTAATGGCAGTAACTTATAATGCAATCAACGCTTTATTGTTCGGGAGAGATTTATTGGAAGCTGGCAAGCTGGCTTTTATTGAGGCAACGGCTGCTATCGGAATTCATTCAGGTGTGAAAAATTCGTTTCAGAAGGGAGATGTGGAACAATGAAATCACAAGACTTTATAGATAAGATTTCACCTAGTGCAGTAGCTGACATGAAGAAAACAAAGATACCTGCGTCTCTTACGATCGCTCAGGCTATCCTTGAATCAGCTTGGGGAGAAAGTGGACTAACTAAACGAGGGAATAACTTGTTCGGTATCAAAGGTACAGGGCCAGCAGGTGTCTGCGCTATGCCGACCAAGGAGAATTACAACGGTCAATGGACTACTATCACAGCTAATTTCAGGGCTTACAACAATTGGGGAGAGTCTATTGCAGACCATTCCAAACTAATCCTAAACGGTAAAAAAGACAATCCTACACGCTATCATGGCGTGCTAGGTGCTGAATATAAAACTGCTTGCCATGCTATCCACAAAGGCGGATATGCTACTGATCCGGGTTATCCAGGTAAGCTAATTGGATTAATTGAAAAGTACGGTCTAGCTAAATATGACAAGGAGGAACCAACAGTGAAACCAGAAGTAGCGAACGAAATTATCAGCCATTTACAGGGACAATGGGCTTTTTACAATCAGATGGGGATGAAGGACGAGGCTGTGAGGATTGGGCAATTGGCGGATGAGTTGAGGGTTGCAAGTGGACAAGAGAAAGTGAATAGTTAAATATATATCCCTCCTTCGCTCATCCGTTGGAGGGGGTTTTTCCAAACTTTTTCAATTTATGTTATTACTAATTAATAAGAAATAAGGTATATTAGTAAAAGGAAGGATTTAGAAATAAGGAGGGGGCTCAAGTGAAAAAATGGTATTACAATAGAAAATTTGTTTTTCTTGTTATGGCTCTCTCGATCTCATTTTTATCAATCGTTATTTACGCAAATTTCAACTATATTATGTCTAATATCTTAGATATTTTAAAGTATCTTTTTGGTGTGCTTGGAATTTTAACTACATTGTACAATTATTATCATAAGTTTCATTTGTTTATTGTAAGAATAAAGATAATTTTGTTTAATGATGATTCGAAATGGAATGTAGCTGGAATTTTTGATGGAGAATTTGATGAGGAAATTCAAAAAAAGATCATATCAAAAATTGAAGAGTTTGATAAAAATGCTGGCATTCAAGTAATTAATAATTGTAATTTTCAAATGTATACAAATGGGTTAACATTGTACTTTGATTATAATGATTATTATGATTCCGAAGATGATGAAACAAAAGGACATCTTGTATTAAGGGTTAGAGATTATGAAACTTCATACAACAATGCGATAAATGCATTTGATAAAAAGATAATTCCTATTTTATCCTTAATTGATAAGGAATTAAGACCAACTGAATCTAAATTTAGCTTTAATATTGAATTCGGTAAAAATAATCCTTTTATGAGTGTTGCTGTTAAGAATATTGATAAGGCTGATTTAAATGATTTTTCCTTTAGTTATAAAAAGAATAACGGATTTTCAAATAGAATTGTTAGAGTGTATAAAAAAGGAATTGAATGTACTACAAATTCTTTAACTGATTTTCAATCGGCCGCCAGTAATTTTTTGTTGCTAGTAGGGGAGTGAATAAATGCGTGCTTATCATTTATTTGATGTAGAAACGTTCGAAATAATAAATGAAGGAAATACAAATGTCGTTACACCACAGCAAACAAGTATTGAGCAAGGTGATGCTGAACCTTTGTCTGAACTATCGCTAACTACGGTTAACTACTATAAAGGGTTCCAAAAAATGGTGGTAAAACATGAACAAACCAGGAGAAAATCTGGTAGAGCTTATGGTGAGGATATTTTATTTAATAAATTTATAGAAAATAAAAGTATGAATGCCTATTACTCTCCAAAACATAATTTATTTATTATTGAAGGTTCAAAGGGTTCAGTTAACGGAGCTGTGAAACGGTTTTCAAGATATTTTGGTGATAAGTTTAAAGTAAGTCGTTCTAAAGTATATTTCCCTTACATAATTAAACACTCTAATAATGTATGGGGAGGCTGGTTTGGGAAAATTGGACATGGTTCTCTTAAAAGTGCGGCTCTTTTTGGAGATCACGTTAATTTAAGTGAAGATTTTTCTAGACTAGATGCTGCTGGTACTTTAACTTCATTAAATTGTGCATTAACCTTTGAAAAGAAAAGTTTTGATTTCACAATTACATTAAATAAAACTGTTGTAATTATGCAGCATGGAACCCCAGAGGAAGATCTTGATTTACTTCTTGCACTAAAGCCTATTTTGTATAAAGAAATATCGGAAGCAGTAGTCCAATAAATAGTCTTTTTTCTTTGTGTTTCTATCTGGACCATTGATAATCATTTTGTTATTTTTATCAAAATTTCGCAACCAAACATTAGTTACTTAAACAACTTACATAACCTTCAAAAACATAAGATACCCCTTCCTACATACGGAAGGGGCATCTTATTATCTACTGTATTCTTGAACTTCAAAGCTTTCAATATGACTGTAGCTAATGAAGTCTTTTCTAGAATTGAAAGGTCCGATGTTGTATTTCTTATTAACGATGTATGCTTCTTTACCGTTTCCTTTTGCTCTACCTTCATACCATTCGGTAAAGTTTCTTATTTCCTCATTTGTCATTTGATATTCTTTGATTAAACCACTATCCATGTAAATAACCAAGAGTGCGTTTCCGGTTGGATTCGGATTAGGGTTCGGGTCTGGATTCGGGTTTGGATCTGGATTCGGGTCTGGATCTGGCTTAGGCTCTGGATCTGGCTTAGGCTCTGGATTAATTAGATCAGAAAGATTTAACTCTACTACATCTGATATAGGACCAGACGTGTACCCATCAACGACGTATGTACCTCCAATTAAATATAGTTTCCCATTCACAATACTATAAGCACTGCCACCTATAGTTGAAGTAGTTAGGGAATATGTTTCTAATTTTTTTGTTTTCACATCATAGCTAAATAATGTAGAAGAAGAATGGAAGATAATTTTGTCATTATAGATTATGAAGTTAGAATCTACATGTTTATCCAAGAGTTCATCTACTAGAGTCCATGAATCTTGTAAATGATCATAAAGATAAATAGAGCTTTTTTCTTCATTGAAATCATAGTGAATTACATATATGGAATTATTAATAATAAGTGGTGTCGCATATGCATTAAAAGGCATCGGTTTTTTAGAAACCCAAGAGTTTGTATTAGGATTAAATGAATATACTAAATTAGTGGATTGATTACCTTTTACAGTTCCACCAAAAGTATAGATAGTATTATCTAAAGAAACAGCATTAATAGAACGAAGGGATGTTGGCATTGACTGCGCTGATGTCCATTTGTTTGAAACAGGATCGAACACTTCAACTGTATTAGTAGTATCAAAGTTGCTCTCCCCTCCAATGGCATAAAATTTTCCTTGGTTTTCTACAAATGCCATACCGTATCTACCCTGAGAAGAACTAGGTAACGTTTCCCACTCATCTTTTGCTGGATCATATACTTCAAGGCTATCAAAAGAATCAATTCCAGGAGTTCCCCCATATACATAAATCTTATCATCATATACTATGCCACCAATGTTGTATCTAGCTGTTGGCATTGGTGCTTTTTTAACCCATTCCATTTCTTCTGCTGCAAACGAAAGTGGCTGAAAACTAAACAAAGTCATAATCATCGCAATAGCGAATAATCCTATTTTCTTTAGGTTCATTTGTTTAACACT
>NZ_LSSO01000154.1:0-22844 GCF_001645205.1 Brevibacillus sp. SKDU10
GACATGCACCATATCATCTCAGACGGAGAGTCAGTCAATCTTATGCTCCGGGAATTCTGTTCACTTTATCAAGGTCAAACATTGCCTGAACTGCGTGTTCATTACAAGGATTATGCGGCTTGGCAAAAAGGAAACGAGAGCTCTCAAATCAAAAAACAGGACGAAGCGTACTGGCTACAAACGTTTTCTGGAGAAATACCCGTTCTTCAATTACCGACGGATTATTCGCGTCCTCCCATATTGTCCTACGATGGACAGGTACATGAGTTTTATTTGCCTCCTGATTTAGAGAATGGTTTGAAGGAATTGGCCACAAGCCAAGGAGTGTCGCTCTATGTCCTACTGCTGTCCGCCTATTATGTTTTACTGTCTAAATACAGTGGGCAGGAGGATATCGTCATTGGCTCTCCTGTAGCGGGCAGACTGCACAAGGATACGGAAACAATGATAGGGATGTTCGTCAATTCGTTGCCACTGCGAAGTCGTCCACAGGGAGACAAGCCGTTTCATCAGTTTGTTGCTGAAGTCAGGGACCAAGTGCTCGCGGGATTACAGCATCAGGAGTATCCATTTGAAGAATTGGTGGAACAAGTTAACGTACAGCGTGATATCAGCCGCAATCCGTTGTTTGATACGATGTTTATCATGCATACCATTCACACAGAAGAATTACAGCTCCCAGGTATTGCTGTTACGCCTTATCCGATTGATGCTGCGAAAGCAAAATATGATATCACAATGATGATTTCTGATCAGGACGAAGGTTTCCGTGTAAGCGTAGAATACGCGCTGAAGCTTTTTAAACCGGAGACCATTCACCGAATGGGTGCGCATTATGTGCAAATCCTAAAAAGCATTGTTACCAACCCGTCCGTGCCAATTTATAAGATTCAAATGCTGACGGAAACAGAAAGACATCTATTGGTAGAGAAGACTCAGTACAAAGGCAATACTAGTAATCACGATGGAATGACCGTTCAGCAGTTACTAACGCTTCAGGCGCAAAAAACGCCAGATAGAACTGCAGTTGTATGTAATGGTGAAAAAGTATCATACGCAGAATTGCATCAACGCGCGATGAAAGTAGCGGCAATGCTACAGGCAAAGGGCGTCCGCCCGGGGAGTGTAGTTGGTCTAATGACAGATCGTTCGGTGGATATGATCGTCTGTCTGCTGGGTATTTTGCATAGTGGGGGATGCTATCTTCCTCTTGATCCAGCTTTCCCAGCTCAACGAATTAGCTTTATGTTAGAGGACAGCAATGCGACTCTCGTCCTATCACAAGCACCTATTATCGAGCGATTTGAGCTGCCATGCGAAGCTGTTGATATGAAAATGATGTCTGTTCAATCAGAAACTTGCGAGCAAAATGTGGTTTCAAAGGCAAGCGGCGAAGACCTTGCGTATGTAATCTATACATCCGGCTCAACTGGTAATCCAAAAGGGGTCATGATTGAACAGCGCGCATTCGTTCACTTTATACAGGCAATTACAGAAGCGATTCCTTTGGAACAAAACAGAAATATTTTGGCGTTGACAACCATTTCATTTGACATCTTTGTTTTGGAGACACTCGTACCGCTAACAAAAGGTCTTCATGTGGTAATCGCTGATGAACAACAGCAGACAGACCCGTTTGCATTGAGTGAATTAATCATGGAGCAGCAGATAGAATTGTTGCAAATAACACCGTCTCGCATGAACCTGTTGTTGAGTAACGAGCAATGCAAAGAGGTTCTTTCGCAGATTAAAACCATTTTGATCGGCGGAGAATTCTTATCTGAGACGTTGCTACATCAGATACAAGGTCTGTCTAAAGCTCAGATTTACAATGTGTATGGGCCTACGGAAGCGACAGTATGGGCGTCTGTAAGCGATCTGACGACAGCAGATAAGGTGGATATTGGCAAACCAATCCCAGGGGTGAGCTATTACGTTGTAGATCGCTACGACCAGCTTGTACCTATCGGTGTTTCTGGGGAGTTATGTATCGCTGGTCCGGGCTTAGCTAAAGGATACGTGAATCAGCCGGAGCTTACGGCAGAGAGGTTTGTTTCAAATCTATTTGGTTCAGGAAGCATGTACCGTACGGGAGATTTAGTGAAATGGTTACCGAATGGGCATATAGAGTATCTTGCACGAGTTGACAATCAAATGAAGATTCGTGGATATCGAATAGAACCAAGTGAAATTGAGGCGAAAATTCTAAGCTTCTCCAAGATAAAAGAAGCCGCTGTCATCGACTTCACTGATAACACCGGAGAGAAAAATCTGTGTGCCTATTATGTTCAGGAGCAGCCGTTCGACGTTACGGAACTACGTGAGTATTTGTCACGTCATTTACCCGATTACATGATTCCAGTCTGCTTCATTATTATGGATGCGTTACCGTTGACTATGAATGGAAAGCTTGATCGAAAAGCACTTCCAAAGCCAACAGCCGATTCATTTACCTCAAGGGAATATACGCCGCCAGCAACCCAATTAGAGGAACAGCTCGTGGAGATTTGGCAAGAGGTGCTTGGCGATACGAAGCTGGGTGTAACCGATCATTTCTTTGAAAAAGGAGGTCACTCTCTTAAGGCAGCTCTGATGATAGGACAGGTTCAACAACACCTTCAGATTAAGGTTCCGATCAGTGTTATTTTCCAAGCACCGACAATACAAGAATTCGCCAAGCAGCTTGAAGCTATAGAAACCGGAAACTGCCTGTCTATTCAAAAATCGAATGAAAAGACACATTATCCTGTTACACCAGCTCAAAGAAGGCTGTATCTTCTTCAGGAATTGGAAGCCGGTAGCATCACCTATAATCTGCCGAGTGCCTATGTCCTCAAAGATAAACTGGATGCAAAGAAATTGGAGCAAGCATTGGTCAAATTGACAGAACGGCACGAGATGCTGCGAACATCCTTTGATTTCAGAGACGGTCTACCGATTCAGCGGGTTCATCCGGCCGTGAAAATTCCACTTACAATTGAACTAGCGGAGAAGAACGAATGGAATCAACAAATTCAATCGTTTATTCGCCCGTTTCATTTGTTTAAGGCCCCGCTGATGAGAGTTGGATTGTTCCGTACTAAGTCGGAAGAAGATCTTCTGGTTTTTGACATCCATCACATCATTGCTGATGGCTTGTCACTTCAGATACTCATGCAGGATTTATTCTCTTTGTACCATGAGGAAGAGATGGCGATTCCTGACATTCAGTTCACAGATTTTGCTGTTTGGTACGAAGGCTTTCTACAATCAGGCGACATGAAAAAACAGGAGGACTATTGGCTGAAGCAATATTCTGACGAAATTCCGATTTTACAGTTGCCTACAGATTACCCGCGGATGGCAGTGCAGAGCTTTGCAGGTGATCGGATTTCGTTTGAGATTTCCAAGTCCGATCGTCAATTAATTGAAAAGCTGGCCAAGGAAACAGGAACAACAACCTATATGGTGATGCTGGCCCTTTATAATATCTTGTTAGTCAAATACACAGGAGACGAGCGGATCATCGTAGGAACACCTGTGTCCAGACGACATCATCTGGAACTGCAAAAGGTTATCGGTATGTTTGTGAATACACTAGCGATAAAAAATGAACCTACAGGAAATAAAACCTTCTACGATTTTCTGAATGAAGTAAAGGAAAGTGTACTGCAAGCCTATGAAAATCAGGATTATCCGTTCGAAAGCTTAGTAGACCAACTACAGATCAATCGAGATCTCAGCAGAAATCCGTTGTTTGATACCATGCTTGTCATGCAGAGCATAGATGATCAACGATTGCAAAAGGGCACGTATGGCGTAACTCCTTATGATTTCGATTTTCAGGTGGCTAAATTTGATATAACGATGTTTGTCTCAGAGTGGAATCAGGATTTGTCTGTCACCATGGAATATTGCACCGAGCTATTCAAACGTGAGTCGGTGGAACGTATGTACAAGCATTTCCTAACTATTTTGCGTGAAGCGGCAGAAAAACCACATCAAAAGCTATGTGAAATTGAAATGCTTGCGGGTGAAGAGCTGGACGAAATCATCTACCGCTGGAATCAAACGTCTATACCATATCAAAGAAACCAAACTGTAAGCTTTTTGTTTGAGGGTCAGGTAGAGCAGGGGCCAGATCGCATAGCCTTGGTACATCATGATCAAGAGCTTACGTATCGCGAGCTAAACGACAGAGCTAACCAACTGGCAAGAGTCCTCCAACAAGCTGGTGTAACAAAAGAGGTAGTGGTAGGGATTTTGCTAGACCACTCCTTTGAATTGGTTATTTCCATGCTGGCAGTGATGAAAGCGGGGGGAGCATATCTACCTCTGGATACGCAATATCCACGAGAGCAAATCAATTATTTGCTGGAAGATAGTCAGGCACAGCTCATCATTACCCAAGCCAATTTGGCGAATTTGACCGACTTTTCAGGACGTTTGATTATGGCTGATGACTCAGCCCTCTATGAGGGGGACCCATCGAATCTGGAAAAATCGGCGGATTCAGATCATCTCGCCTATCTTATTTACACTTCAGGGACGACCGGGAAACCTAAAGGAACCATGATTACACATCAAGGTCTGACCAATTATATTTGCTGGGCAGAAAAGGTATACCTCGAAGGAGAACAGCTCGATTTTGCCTTGTACTCATCTCCGGCCTTCGATTTGACCGTTACTTCGATTTATACCCCACTGGTTTCCGGAAACAGAATCGTCATTTACTCGGAAGAGAACAAAGCAACGGTTATCCGCAAGATAGTAGAGGACAATCAGGTGGACATCGTGAAATTGACTCCTTCTCATCTGCATACGCTAGAGGGATTAGACTGCTCACGTTCTAGCATAAAAAAATTAATTGTAGGCGGGGAGGATTTAAAAGCAGAGCTGGCAACTAAAACAGTTCAGCGGTTTAACGGCGGGGTGAAAATTTACAACGAATACGGGCCAACCGAAACAGTCGTTGGCTGCATGATTTATGTGTTCAATCAAGAGAGAGATAGCAAAGGCTCTGTCCCAATTGGAGTGCCTGCCGATAACGTGCAGATTTACTTACTCGATCCATATCTCCAGCCCGTTCCCGTAGGAAGTATCGGGGAGATGTATATATCGGGCGAAGGAGTAGCCCGAGGATACTATAACCGAGCTGACCTGACAGCCGAGCGTTTTCTGTCTAATCCGTATATTCCAGAAGCACGGATGTATAAGACAGGCGATTTGGCACGGCGGTTGCCTGACGGAAATCTCGCATACATCGGTCGAACAGATGGACAAGTCAAAATCAGGGGTCACCGTGTAGAACTGGCGGATGTTGAAGCCAAACTGTTGGAACATCCGAATATTTCCGATGCTGTTGTGGTCGTCAGAACAAGTGCTCAGCGACACAATGAGCTTTGCGCCTACTATGTACCTGATTCCGAAGTAGCTCCGGCTCAGATCAAACAGCATTTACTGCAAAACGCTGCGGATTATTTGGTTCCGGCATACATCGTGCGGATGGACAAGCTGCCGCTTACAGTAAATGGTAAGGTGGATAAACGAAAGCTGCCGGAACCGCATACCCATTTATCTTCGGACACAAATTTGGTAGTACCTCGCACCGAAAAAGAAGAAATTCTCGCTGATATTTGGAGACAAGTGCTTGGAGTTGAAACGATTGGTGTTCATGATAGCTTTTTTGCTTTGGGAGGAGATTCCATTAAGGCGATTCAGATGAACGCTCGTCTAAAGGAAAGACAGCTTCACCTAGATGTGAAGGATCTCTTTCAACGAAAAACAATTGCAGAATTAGCTCCACTTATTAAACAGAAGAGTGAAAAAAGCGAACAAGGAATCGTGACGGGACAAGCTCCGCTGACTCCCATTCAGCACTGGTTCTTTGCTGGTGAACGAAACGATGTTCATCATTATAATCACGCTATCATGCTGTATCGGAAAGAGGGCTTTGATCCGAGAATGGTAGAAGAGGTTCTTGTAGCGTTACTGCAACATCACGATGCGTTACGTATGGTATTTACCTTCGAGGAGAATCGGGTAATCCCGTATAACCGTGGCATGGAGGAGGAGCTCTTTACGTTTCATGTTGTTGAACTTGCTGATGATCCTGACTTTGCACAAAAAGTTGAGGAACATGCGAATAGATTGCAAAGCAGTATCGAGCTGCAAACAGGGCCTTTGGTTAAAGTAGGGTTGTTCAAAAGTGTGGACGGTGACCATTTGCTTCTCGTCATTCATCACTTAGTTGTAGACGGGGTTTCCTGGAGAATTATTTTGGAGGATTTTGCCAAAGCGTATCAGCAGATACAACAGGGAGAGGAAATTAAGCTTCCAAAGAAAACAGATTCCTTTAAGCAATGGGCGGAGCAGATTACAGCGTATAACAAAAACCAGAGGCTTAAAAAAGAGTATGCGTATTGGAGAAAAACGGTACAGACGCCCGTTTCTTCGCTTCCCGTAGATGCGGTCGTTCACCAGAACAGAATAATAGACACCAAGACGCAGTCCTTTACGCTTGATCCTGAAAAAACAGACCAGCTACTGCGTCACATTCATCAGGCCTATAACACTCAGGTAAATGATGTGCTTCTTGCTGCGCTTGGTCTGGCTATCAAAGAGTGGTCCGGATTGGACAAAATTCTGCTTGACCTAGAGGGTCATGGCAGAGAAGATATTCTTCCTGAGATGGATATTTCCAGAACAGTAGGCTGGTTTACCAGCATATATCCGGTGCTTCTTTCAGCAGAGCGGGCAGAGGATTTGGAATATCAGATCAAATTTGCTAAGCAGAGTTTGCGTCAAATTCCAAAAAACGGGATTGGCTACGGAATTCTTAGATATGGATCAGAGGATAACGAGGACGAGTCACTTGACTACACTTCGCCAATCAGCTTTAACTACTTGGGACAATTCGATCAGGACATGCCTGAGCATCTTGTACAAATCTCACCTCACTACACTGGAGAAGCGATCAGCAAAGCATATAACAGAAAGCATTCACTCGAGTTTATCGGCATGGTGGCACGAGGTCAGTTTACTCTTTCGCTTACGTACAACAGCAAGGAATATAAAGAGGAGACGATGTTACAGTTGCTGACCAGCTTGAAAAAGAATGTGCTAAGCATCATCGAGCACTGCATGAAAAAAGAGGAAACAACTGTCACTCCATCAGATTTGGGCTATTCAAAAATGTCGATCGAAGGTCTTTCCAAGCTGCAAAACTTGCTCTCAAGAAAACTGTAAATTCGGAGGTTTCAGATGAATGAGAACATAGAGATTACCAAACTTGCCCCTCTTGCTCCTATGCAAGAGGGAATGCTCCTACACTATTTAATGAATCAGGATTCAGAAGCGTATGTTGAGCAGATGACAATGACAGTAGTAGGCGAACTAGATGTGGCACTATTTGCTGCAAGTATGGAAAAACTGGTTGAACGTTATGATATTTTACGTACCATCTTTATATACGAGGAAGTGGAGGAACCTTTGCAGGTCGTTTTGCAACAACGACCTGCTGAGGTAATCCATAGGAATTTGTCTCAGATGCCTGAGACAGAGCAAATAGCCTGCATAGAGGCATGGAAAAAACAAGACCGCGACAGAAAATTTGACCTTTCCAAAGATGTGCTTATGCGGGTAGCTATTCTGACAAATACTCCACAAGCTCATACGATTGTATGGAGCTTTCATCATATTCTGATGGATGGCTGGTGCGTTGGGATTCTTTTTCGCGATTTTGCCCGCATTTATCTTGCCCTGCGTGATGGCCATCCTTTACCGAATGATACACCTCCTGCTTATACAGATTACATTCAGTGGCTTCAGGAACAAGATCAACAGCAGGCCGCGACTTTTTGGAGTGAATACCTAGGTGATTACGAGCATCAAGCTATCCTGCCTGTTTATCGCAGCGATTCAGAAGGTAAAAAACGAGAAATGAACGAAAAGTCTTACACCATTCATACGGCAAAGCTACAGGAGCTTGCCAACCATCTACAGGTGACACTGAACACGGTATTTAGTACGGCGTGGGGACTGCTGTTACAAAGAATGAATAACGTGGATGACGTTGTATTTGGAACGGTTGTATCGGGGCGTCCAGCCGAGGTGTCGGGCATCGAAGATATGGTGGGCTTGTTTATCAATACAATTCCAAAGCGGATAAAGTCAGAATGGAATCAGTCTATTGCAGAGCTACTACGCGCAGTCCAACGATCGGCTCTGGAAAGTGAGCCTCACAGTTATCTCGCGCTCAGTGAGATTCAGAAGAAATCTGAATTGAAAAAAGATTTATTTTCTCATATCTTTGTCTTCGAAAACTACCCAGCAGATCAAGCTATCGCACAGGCAGGGGAAGATACGAAGCTCGGTTTTTCCATTAAAGACGTTGAAATCTCTGAACAGACAGAATTTGATTTCATGGCAGTAGTAATTCCTGATGAGATGGCGACATTAAAATTGCAATACAATGCCCTTGTCTATCAGGAGGAGACCGTAGATCAGCTTGCTACCTACTTCTTGCGCATCCTGCAACAAATCGCAGACAATCCGAATGCAGCGGTGGATGGAATCGAGCTACTTTCGCAAACAGATAGAGACAGGCTGTTAACCGAGTTCAACCGTACACAAGCGGATTATCCTTCGACGAAAACAATCCATGGGCTATTCGAGGAGCAAGTAGCTAGGCATCCAGAGCGGGTCGCTGTAGTAAGTGGTGAACAAACAATAACCTACCGTGAACTAAACGAGAGAGCTAATCAGGTTGCACGTTTGTTGCAAAGCAGGGGTGTCGGTTCTGAAAGTATAGTGGGGATTATGCTGGATCGATCCGTTGATATGGTGGTAAGCATTATGGCTGTGTTAAAAGCCGGGGGTGCGTACTTACCCGTTAATCCAGAGTATCCGCAGGAAAGAATTACATATTTGCTTCTGGACAGCAAGCCGGAAGTTATCGTTACTCATCCTGCTCTTGCGGGAGCACTCTCGGATTCCTGGCAACTGGTTACTATTTCCGATGAGGCAATAGCACATTATGATACCTCCAATTTGAATGGATTTGACAGCCCAGAACAGCTTGCTTACATCATTTATACATCGGGTTCAACAGGGAAGCCAAAAGGCGTAATGATCGAACATAAAAATGTCGTTCGCCTTCTGCATAATGATCAGAGCCTATTTGAATTTGACCATAATGATGTGTGGGCTCTATTCCATTCGTTTAGCTTTGACTTCGCCGTGTGGGAAATGTACGGGGCATTACTTTATGGAGGTAAGCTAGTTCTGGTATCCCAAGAAGCTGTACGCGATCCAGAAAAATTTAGCCGCTTCCTTCAGTCAGAAAAGGTAACCGTCCTCAACCAGACCCCTTCTGCATTTGCTAACCTGATTCATTTTGTTTGCAAGAATCAAGTGAAAGGGCTGGATGCACTTCGCTACGTGATTTTCGGCGGGGAAGCACTGAAACCGCAAATGCTGACAAGCTGGCATGAGATGTATCCTGACGTCAAATTAGTTAACATGTACGGAATTACAGAAACCACGGTGCACGTTACCTACAAGGAAATTCAAAGGGAAGAAATGAAACGAAATGAAAGCAATATCGGCAAACCGATCCCTACGCTTACAGCTTACGTTATGGATCAAAAGCAACGGCTGGTCCCAATCGGTGTGCCCGGAGAATTGTATGTGGGAGGCGAGGGTGTTGCACGTGGCTATTTGAATAAGCCAGAGTTGACTGCGAGCAGATTTGTACCGAATCCGTATAAGCCTGAGGAACGTTTATACCGCTCAGGAGATTTAGTCCGGCTGTTACCTTCAGGTGATATGGAGTATCTGGGACGAATGGACTTGCAGGTCAAAATTCGTGGACATCGGATTGAACTGGGTGAAGTTGAAAACATGTTACTGAAACACCCTGCTGTAACAGATGTTGTCGTGTTGGCGATTCAAGATCGCCATGCACAAAACCAGTTGCATGCCTTCTTCACCGCTCAGCAAAGAGTAACAACAGCTCAGCTACGCGAGCACATCAGCCAAAAGCTTCCTGAATATATGATGCCGGCTCGTTTTGTACAAATCGAAAAAATTCCAGTAACCGTAAACGGGAAGGTGAATCGAAACGCGTTATTGCAGATCGATTGGGAGCTGGAGAGCGATGTTCCTATTATCCCTCCTGAAAATGAGACGGAGGAAAAGCTGGAGAACATCTGGCAACAGGTGCTTGATCTGGAGAATCAGCGAATTGGTGTAACTCAGGACTTTTTTGCACTTGGAGGAGATTCCATCAAGGTGCTTCGGTTATTAACAGCGGTAAATAGCCAACTGGAAACGGCAGTAAGCGTACAGGATTTGTATAAGTTCCCTACTATTCGAAAACAGTCCGAATTGATTCGCCAAAACGGGACACCTGCTTGGAGTGATCAGTGGAATACGGCCAAATCCAAGCTTTTGGAATGGCAGACGGAAATAGTGGACAAGCTTCCATTGGCTGAGAAATTACCGGAGGATTTTGAAAGCATCTGCCCGATGAGTGATATCCAATTTGGAATGCTATACGCCTCAGGAAAAAATGCTGAAAAGGCAGTCTATCATGATCAAATGCTGTATCCTTTTAAAGATGGTGAATTTAATCTCGACCTGCTTCAAAAAGCAGTTTCGTTACTTGTGAAAAAACATTCGATTTTACGGACCACCTTTAACCTACAGGATTTTCCTGAGCCGATTCAAATCGTTCACAAGCAAGAAGCGTTCCAACTTGATTTGCAACATATGGACATAACTAATGAGCAAGATCAAGAAACGGCTATCAATCATTATTTGTCTGAAGATCGCAAGGTACCATTCGCTTTAGACAAACCACTGTGGAAATTGAGAATTTTTACGGTCAGCAACGAAGAGCATATTCTGTGCATGATTTTCCACCATGCGATTTTGGATGGATGGAGTGTGGCATCCTTTATCACGGAGCTCTCTAATACCTATGCGAAGCTAAGGGTAGATGACAGCTATCTTCCTGAATGGCTACCACATGACTACGAGGCATTTATTCTCGACCAGATGATTGTCAAAAACAGTCCAGAAATACGTGATTATTGGCAAAATGAACTAAACGACATGCAGCTTTTCCGTTTTCCAAAAAAGCTGAACACAGTCGAAACAAATCGTATGCATCAGCTCATCCATCCACTTGATCCTGATTTGGTAACGCGGTTGGAGCGTATTGCTACGGCGAATCAGACCAATCTGAAAACGGTCTGCTTTACAGCCTATAGCATGATGCTTCACATGCTATCCTACGAGAATGACATTGCGGTGGGCTTGGTGGAGCACAATCGACCACAGTGTGAGAAGGCGGATCAAATCCTTGGTTGTTTCTTAAATACTGTACCAGTAAGAGTCAAGCTAAAGACACAGATGACATGGATAGACTTGCTTACACAGATGAATCAAAAAATGATCGATCTGAAGCTGTATGGACGTCTCCCCTTGTTTGAGATTACGAAAATGGCCTCAGATATAAATGCTGGCAGTGAATTTTTTGATTCTACCTTTAGCTATATAGATTTCCATGTTTTCGATCAGTTAGAGGGCAAGGATCAAATCGCGCTGAAGGAGAAAGAATGGCAATTGAAGGAGCACATTGTCGATCATCGCGTGTTTGAGTTTTATATCCGCCGACAGTCAGAAATTCAGATAGCCTACAGTGAAGCGGTGTTAGATAGCGTAGATGTGCAACGCCTGCTAGCTTATTATCTTCGCATCCTGCAACTGATCGCCGACGAACCAAATGCCGTAATCGCTAAGGAGCAAATTCTTGCCGACAAGGAAAAGCATCTGTTGCTTAGTACTTGGAATCAAAATAAAGCGGACTATCCGACTGATGTAGTGATGCACAGAATGTTCGAAAAAATGGTACGTGAACATTCTGAGCGTAGCGCAGTTGTTTTTCAAGGGAGCGAGCTTACTTACAAGCAACTCAATGAAAAAGCAAATCAAGTTGCGCGGAATCTACGCGAACGCGGGATGCAGAGCAATGATTTGGTTGCGGTCATGACAGAGCCTTCTATAGAAATGATTATTGCCATGCTAGCTGTACTAAAAGCGGGAGGAGCTTACTTGCCCATTTCCCACACGTTTGCAGAGGAAAGGGTCCGCTACATGCTGGAGGACAGTGGAGCCAAAATTTTGCTTGCGCTATCTTCCACCACAAAGGCTTCCCTCAGCGAATACGAGACGATCCTGTTGGATGATCCCCATTTATATCATGGGGATGCCACAAACTTGCCGGATACAGCTAAACCTGAGGATCTCGCTTATATCATCTATACCTCTGGCTCGACAGGTAAACCAAAAGGGGTCATGGTTGAACATCGAAATGTAACAAATTTTGTCATGAGTTTACATGATATTGTGCACAACGCATACGATCGTTGCTTGCACATAGCGCAGATAGCTCCGTTTATCTTCGACATGTCTGTAAAGCCGATCTACGGAGCGTTGTTGCTTGGTCATACCTTGTACATCGTGCCGGAGCATATTCGCGTAGACGGAGAAGGACTGCTTCGTTTTTACAGAGAGAACCAGATTGATATGGCTGATGGTACACCAACTCATCTGGCGATGCTGCTGAATGCCGTGTCTGAAATTGAACGTAAGCTTACGGTTAAGCACTTTGTTGTTGGCGGAGAGCCGTTACGAGAAAGTGTTGTCAAAGGGCTGTATACCAAATTCGCGGGCGAATCCTTTGCAATAACGAATGTATACGGACCCACGGAGTGCACCGTCGACTCTACTTACTACCATGTAAATCCGGATCACTTGGATGAAAAGACATCCGTACCGATTGGGGCTCCACTTGCAAATCAGCAGATTTACATTCTTGACAAGCACGCGAATCTTCTTCCGCCTGGGGTAACAGGAGAAATCTTTATCGCAGGAAAGGGTGTTGCCAGAGGATATCTCAACAGGCCAGAACTGACTAACGAGCGGTTTGTTGCAAACCCGTTTATCCGGGAAGAGAAAATGTACCGTACAGGAGATACGGGACGCTGGCTACCTGGTGGTGTCATTGAATATGTAGGTCGGATTGACAATCAGGTAAAAATCAGGGGACATCGGATTGAAATCGGTGAAATCGAGGCATACCTGCAACAGCATGAAGAGATTGACCAAGCAGTCGTCATAGCACGAGAAGATGGCGAAGGGCACCAATATTTGTGCGCCTATATCGTGTCCGACCGTACATGGAAAACAAATGAGCTAGTCGATTATTTGTCGCTATCATTACCTGTGTACATGATTCCTTCCCACTTCGTATCTCTAGACAAGATTCCGGTCACAGTGAATGGAAAAATTGATTTCAAAGCGTTACCTGAACCTAATGGAGAGAGCGAACAGCTAGGGGTTTTTGAAGAGCCAACAAGTGACACAGAATTAATAGTAGCAGACCTTTGGAAAAGTCTATTGAAAATCGAGAAAATCGGAGTGAATGATCCATTTTTCAGCATAGGCGGCAATTCTCTAAGCGCAATCATGCTGTTGGCACGGATTCACAAGACATTCCAAAAGGTGATTCCGCTCGATATCTTCTTCCAGAATGACAGCATCGGTAAGCTAGCGAAGCTGATTATAGGAACCGAGGAAGAGAGCTATAAAGCTATTGAGCCAGTTGCAAAACAGGAGTACTATCCTACATCAGAGACTCAGAAAATGATGTATTTGCTACGGGAAATAGAGGGAGCTGAGACAGCCTATAACATGCCAAGCGTGTTAAAAATCGAAGGACATTTGAATAAAGAGCTATTTGCTACAGCTTTGCAAAAGCTTGTAGATCGCCATGAATCCCTGCGAACCTCTTTCGAATATGTAAATGGAGAACTCGTTCAACGCATCGCAGACACAGTAGAGCTAGATGTCACCTATTTAGAAATGGAGGAGGAGCAAGCAAGCGAAGCGGCGCAGTTGTTTATTCGTCCATTTGATCTTGCGCAGGCTCCGCTTGCTCGGGCAGGTCTAATTAAGATTGCACCGGATGTTCATCTGTTCCTGTTTGATATGCATCACATCATTTCTGATGGACTGTCAATTAGTATCATCCTGCGTGATTTCATGCAGCTATATCATGGTGCAGAGTTGCCGGGGTTGCCTGTTCAGTACAAGGATTTTACCGTTTGGCAAAACAAGATGCTACAAACTGAGGCTGTAAAAAAACAAGAGACATACTGGTTGAACAAGTTTGAGGGTGAAGTTCCTATTTTGAACATTCCGCCGGATTACCCAAGACCGCCTATCCAGTCTTTTGATGGGGCGCAGATTGTCTTTCATGCTGATGAGCAGGTGTGGAGTGCCTTCCGCACAATCACGGAGAAGTCGAATTCAACCATGTTTATGACTTTATTGGCAGCTTATCACATTCTGCTCTCCAAACTTGCCGGTCAATCAGATATTAGCGTGGGTACATCGGTCGCAGGAAGACCTCATACTGACTTGGAACATGTGGTAGGTTCGTTTATCAATACACTGGTGTTGCGTCAAAAAGTGGATGATTCTCAGACATTCATGGCCTTTTTAGAAGAGGTAAGGAAAAATGTTCTGGAGGCATTCGATAATCAGGATTATCAATTCCAAAGTCTAGTCGATAAGATATACCCTGAGCTTGATCTGAGCCGTAATCCTTTGTTTGACACAATGTTTACCCTGAACAATTTTGAAACTCCCCAGCTACAGTTGAACGGACTTACGATTTCGGTGTATCCGGTTGATCAGCCTGTCGCCAAATTCGATCTATCAATGATTGCGGAAGAAAGACCAGATGGATTGGAATTTTCCTTAGTGTACGCAACTAAGCTGTACGCTACGGATACCGCGAAGCGCATTGCGGCGAGCTTTGTTCATCTTTTGCGCCAAATAGCGGAAAATGAACAGATAACAATAGCCGATCTTACCCTGCCAACACAAGCAGAATGGGAAGAAATTGTTGGTCAATGGCAAGAAAGTACAAAAAAGATTACTTCCTTCTATCATCATTCACCTGTGTAATTGAAGTATAAAAGGGGCAGCCAGCGTAGAAGGGCTGGTTGCCTGCTTTCTCTGAAATAGACACAGTTTCTAAAAAAGGAGAGGATAATTCTGCCTCTAATGAAAGATGTAGTGAAACGAGCACGATTCGTTATGCTAATGTGCCTGATCCTCGTACTTCAAATTAGCACCACCGTGTATGCCGAAATGGCAAGCGGGGAAGCCACTGCGGCGATCGAACAACTGGTCAAAAAAACGATGGAGTCGGAGAAAATTCCGGGTGCAGCCATTGTTGTCGTCAAAGAGGGGAAAACGATTTACAAACAATCATTTGGAGTTACTGACATTCAAAAGCAAACCCCCGTAACTGCTGACACACTATTTGAAATTAACTCGAACACAAAAGCATTTACGGCACTAGCCGTCCAACAGCTTATCGAGCAAAAACGTCTTTCGCTAGACGATTCTGTTCAGTCCATCATACCTTGGTTTTCAGCTACATATAAAGGACAGCAGGAAACGATCCTGATTAAGCATCTGCTATATCATACCAGTGGTTTTCCGTTTGAAAGCATTGGTTTTATCCCCATTTCATCCAGTGAGCGGGCCATTGAAGAAAACGTACGTGCGCTCAATAACAGGGAATTAGCCCGCATGCCAGGAACAGAGTTTGAATATGCAACGGTTAACTACGATATTCTAGGCTATATTGTTGAAAAAGTTACCGGACAATCCTATGAACAGTATGTGCAACAGCAAATTATTACTCAATTGGGCCTAACCAACACCTTTATGAAGGCACAGGCACCGACTGAGCAAATGGCAAGAGGGCACAAAATCGGTTTCTTTTCCCCACGAGTGTATGATGCACCGGATTATCGTGGTAACACACCAGCGGCTTACGTGGTATCAAGTCTAAACGATATGGAGCGTTGGCTACATATTCAATTAGGGTTGGAAGCTCCTGGGTTTCCTGCTGAGATAATACGTGCCTCCCATCTGCCAGATCGATCTGTAGCTCCTGCGGCAAACGGTTCCTCGTATGCCTCAGGCTGGATGATTTTTCAAAATGGCGGTGGACAGATTGCACATGGTGGCAACAATCCTACGTTCTCCTCATACATGGTGTTTCGTCCAGAGGAAAAGCTGGGAGCCATCGTTTTGACGAATATTGACTCGATGAATGTGTCCGTTATTGCGGAGGGAGCCGTCAAGCTCTTGCAAGGAAAAGAAGTACCAGAAGTAGTGGATGACACCAATCTACAAGCAGATCGATTCGCAAGCATTACACTCGTGATCCTTAGTGTCCTTGTGGCGGTACTTACTGTTGCAATTGGTCAGATCATGGTACAGATCCTTAGAGGTGATCGTAAACTTGCCTCAAATCCCGGGCGCATCTGTCTGACATCTTTGTTTGCTTTTGTGATAACATGCGGTGTTTTGTCAGCCGCTTTATACTTTTTGCCAGATGTGTTTTTCTTCGGTTTACCGTGGCAGTTTATTGAGGTTTGGCTTCCGATAACCATTTTTTACGCAATGTACGCCTTGCTAGCATCAGTCATTTTGTTTACCGTCTACCTAACCATGATCCGTTTATTTCCGAAATCCAAGGAAACCTCCCTAACCCCTATCGTCATACAGGGGCTTGTCAGCGGATTTGGAAATGCGATGATTATTTTCATGATCAATATAGCGCTCACTTCCATTAATACGTTTCACGTTTCTGTCTTTTTGTATTTTCTGTTAGGCATCTTGCTATATATTGTTGGGGAGAAAATGATTCGCAGTCGTCTTATTGTTATAACGAATCAGGTGGTATATGAAAAAAGAATGGAACTAGTTCACAGAATTTTCAGGACTCCCTATCGAAAATATGAACGGATTGAGAGCGGGCAGATCTATGCGAGTTTAAACAACGATACGGAAACCATCAGTACGATTTCTAATATTGTCGTTATAGCGCTGAGCAGTACGGTTACACTGGTATTTTGCTTTATTTATCTAGCTGCAATGAGCCTATACGGATTCTTGTTTTGTCTGGCTGTCATAATAATAGCGGCCGGCTTATATACACTGGCAGGCCGCTCGGCAAACAAGGTATGGGAGGAAACCAGAGACATCCAAAATGTGTTTTTCTCGTATATTAACGATATGATAGGGGGCTTTAAGGAGCTATATCTTACTCGCGCACAAAGCAGGGAATTTGAAGAACACATGGATAGAAGCTGTTATGAATATCGACACAAGCGATCTATTGGTCAATTCAAGTTTGTAAATGTGTATTTAGTGGGAGAATTGCTGTTTGTAGTGGTAATCGGGACCGTTACCTTTTTGTTCCCCATTTTCTTCCCGATGATCCCAAAGCATATGCTGGTAAGCTACGTGTTTGTCTTCCTGTATATGACGGGGCCGGTTCACGGCATATTAAATGCGGTACCTGAGCTGATCCGTATTAAGATTAGCTGGGAACGGTTACATGCCTTGCTAGACTCGTTATCTTCGGAAAAGAGAAGGGATGATGTAGATATAGCTGGTCTTGCTGTCCAAGATTTTGAGACATTTATCTCTGATCAGGTGCAGTTCCGGTACAAAAACAAGGAAGGTGAGGAGTTTTCAGTGGGACCACTCGATTTTTCCTGTCGCAAAGGAGAAATCGTCTTCATTGTAGGTGGGAATGGGAGTGGAAAATCTACATTTGCCAAACTGATTACAGGATTGTATGAGCAGGATGATGGCGAGTTTTTCATAAACGGGCAAAAAGTGAATGCCGATCAACGTTGTGAATTTTTCTCAGTTATCTTCAGTGATTTCTATCTGTTCGAGAAAATGTACGGTGTTGATTACCAAGCCAAACAAGACGAGATACGGAAGTATTTAGAGGTGCTTCGTATAGCTGACAAAGTAGAAGTGGATCAAACCGGGATGTTTAGCACGACCAAGCTGTCTACAGGTCAACGAAAGCGTCTTGCCTTGATGCTAAGTCAGATAAAAGACAGACCGATACTTCTCTTCGATGAGTGGGCAGCGGATCAAGATCCAGAGTATCGGCAGTTCTTTTATGAATCCTTGTTACCAGAAATGAAAAAACAAGGAAAATGTGTAATTGCGATTACTCATGACGATCGTTACTTTGACCTTGCTGATCAGGTGGTTAAAATGGAGAGCGGGCGAATTATAACACAGCAAACTCTTTCTCATGCCTGATGCAACATAAAACAAAAAAGAGGAGATGAGCTGCCTCAATATTGCACGCGAAAATATCCACTCAACTCTCAATACCGATTGTAAGCTGGTTCATTTCTAGGAAATTTTGGTTTTTAACATGTAATGAACAATATACTCTGAACTGAGCTAGTGCCAGCAGGCCTGATTTCAAGGAGGATGAAATCAGGCCTGCTTTTTTTTCAGGTAACCTAGGACAGATTTAGGCTTTTAGAATCATTAAACAAAATGACACGCGACATAATGATTGGTCCCGATTTCCCGATAAAGGGGAGCTTGCTCCAGGCACAATGCCGTTGCATATGGACATCTAGTATGAAATTTGCAGCCAGATGGAGGATTAGCTGGACTTGGAATTTCGCCCTTTAACACGATTCTTTCTCGTCGAACCGTCGGATCCGGAATAGGCACAGCAGATAGAAGTGCCTGAGTATAAGGATGCTGGGGATGTGCAAATAATTCATCTCGCGGTGCCACCTCCATAAAGGAGCCTAAGTACATCACTCCAATCGTGGTGCAAAGGTGTTCTACCACGCTTAAATCATGTGAAATAAAGAGATAGGTAAGGGAATGCTTTTCCTGTAAATCCTGAAATAAATTGATTATTTGGGCTTGAATGGAAACATCAAGTGCTGATACAGGTTCATCTGCAACGATGAAATCAGGCTGTAAAATAATAGCCCGAGCAATGCCGATACGTTGTCGCTGACCACCAGAAAATTCATGCGGAAATCGATCATAATGATAAGGGGCAAGACCGCACAGATCCATTACCTGCTGAATGCGTTCACGTAGATCACGCTTGGCTACCAACCCATGATCAAGGAGTGCTTCTCCGATAGCATCTCCAATCCGTATACGAGGATTAAGAGAGCTGTATGGGTCCTGAAAAATAAATTGCATGGAAGGGCGCATCCTTCGTAGCTCTTTAGGTGAGAGTGTAGATAGGTCAATGCCTTTGTAAAAGACATCTCCTGAAGTCTTCTCAATCATTCTCAGGATTGTGCGTCCTGCCGTACTTTTTCCACTGCCTGATTCACCAACCAGTCCGAAGGTTTCTCCCTTACTGATCGTAAAGGAGAGGTCATCAACTGCTTTTATCTGCCCTCTGCCAGCCGGAAAGGAACCGTCCCCTAGAGGAAAATATTTTTTTAGATGCTGTACATCAAGTAATAGCTCACTCATGCGTGCTCCTCCTCATACAACCAGCAGGCTACTTTTTGTTCATCGGATACTGGGGATAGGTGGGGCTGTTTCGTTACACATTGTGGTTTACGATGCTCACAGCGTTCTGCAAAGTAGCAGAAATCACCTAACCCAATCGGATTGGGAACCTGGCCCGGTATGGAATAGAGCCGAGTGGTTCGTTGGTTCATCACTGGCTTGGAACGTAATAATCCCTGTGTATAAGGGTGCTTTGGCTGGAGAAACAAATCAATAACAGGCCCTTCTTCTATCACTTTACCTGCATACATAACGATGACATAATCAGCCATTTCTGCAACGACACCTAAATCATGTGTAATCAGAAGAATAGCGGTGTTTGATTGTTGCTTAATTTTTCGCAATAAGTCTAAAATTTGGGCTTGAATTGTTACATCAAGTGCCGTAGTAGGCTCGTCAGCGATCAATAAACGCGGGTTGCAGCTAAGAGCAATGGCAATCATGATTCTTTGCAGCATCCCGCCGCTTAATTGATGAGGATAGGAACGAGCAATCTCCTCTGCGCGGGCAATTCCTACTAGGGAGATTAACTCGATTGCTTTTTCAAATGCAGTTTTTTTGTTTATGTGAAGGTGTTCGATTAAGGGTTCCATGATTTGTTCACCGATAGATAATACAGGATTTAAAGAAGTCATCGGTTCCTGAAAAATCATTGCTAATTCATTTCCGCGTAATTGTTGCATGTCCGAAGAATTGATCTTCAAAAGGTCTCTATGATCAAACCAGATCTCCCCATTGACGATTTTACCCATGGGCCCAGTGATAAGCCCCATAAGAGACATCGCTGTAACACTCTTGCCACATCCCGATTCACCTACAATACAGACGATTTGCCCCGCATTGATTTGAAAGCTTACATCATCGACGGCTTTTACAATCCCTTCATCCGTATAAAAATAGGTGGAGAGATGTTTGATATCCAAGACTGTCTCTGGTGGCTCCTCAGTGTGTACATGTATTTTTTCGGTTCCAGAAATAGGACCTAGCTCATCACGATGTTCAATTGAATGTAAGGAAAAAGGCTGTTTATTAGAATGATTCATAAGTCGTCCACCTACTTTTTCATTTTCGGGTCTAGCGCATCCCGCAATCCATCTCCTAATAGATTAATGGAGATGACTGTTACAAAAATGGCTAAGCCAGGCGGAATCCAGAGCCACGGTCTTTTTTGAAAATCAATGAGAGTGTTAGCGGAATCAATCATGTTACCCCAGGTTGCGGTAGGGGGGACTACGCCAAGTCCAAAATAACTAAGTGTTGATTCGCTCAGGATTGCTCCCCCAACGCGTAAGGTTGCTACAACAATCAGCAAAGGTAAAATATTGGGAAGCAGATGGCGAAATAAAATTCGACTACTGCGAAGACCTAGAACCTTAGCTGCTTGAATATATTCTTGCTCGCGCAGACTCAAAATCTGGCTACGAACCAGACGGGCCAAACCTGCCCAGCCTACGAAGCTAAGCATAATCATGACAATATATAGGCGGTAACTAGAAGGAACCTTCCACTCAGATAATACAGCCGCTAGGATAAACAGCATCGGTAATTCAGGGATTGTCATCAGGATATCCGAAGCACGCATGATAAGTGCGTCGACCCATCCGCGAAAATATCCAGCTAAAACACCAAGCAAGGTTCCAAGAAAGACAGAAAGAACCATGGAAGCAAGCCCCACAGTCAAAGAGATTCGACCAGCTTGCATCAGACGAGTTAAAATATCACGCCCCAGACCATCTGTTCCAAGCCAATGAGACATACTTGGCGGTTTGTTGATCATTGTAGCATTAATTTTTCCTAATGTATAAGGGGAAAGCAGTGGTCCCAGAAAACAAAAGAGAAAGATGACAACAAGAAAACAGAGACCGATAACCGCTATTTTGTTCTTTTGTAATTTCCTAAAGGATTGTCCCCATAGTGAGGATTTTGAATAAGAGGAGGCCGTATTAATGCCAGTCTCTATGTTATTTTTACCAATCGCGTTCATGTGTGCCCCTCCTATTTCAATCTCACCCGTGGGTCGACAACACCGTATAACAAATCAGCCAGCAAATTACTGACAACGGTAAGTAATGCAATGAACATGGTAAATCCCATTAGTAGGGGATAATCCCTAAGTGATAACGCTTGCATATACACCTGACCTACTCCGGGCCAGTTAAAAATTTTCTCGGTAATAATTGCTCCTCCAAACAGAGCAGGCAATTCAAACCCAAGCAGAGTAATCGCTGGTAGCAAAGCATTGCGCAGAGCATGCTTATAGGTAATTACTTTTTCCTTCAGTCCTTTAGCGCGAGCTGTTCGAATAAAGTCCTGACGAATCACTTCTAATATATTGGTACGAAAATAGCGAGTGAGGGAACCGACACTTAACATGGTTAATACTGTGACAGGCAAAATCATGTGCTTCATAACTTCAATAACATAGTCTAGACCTGTAGCATTGCTCCCAGTTGTCAGGATTCCTCCTGGTGGCAGTATTTTAAGGTCAACCGCAAAAATTTTAATCGCTAGCAAGCCTACGAAAAACGCTGGCAAGGCCATGGCCGCAAAAACACCGATTGTAACAAGCGAATCAAACCATGAATATTGTCGGCTTGCAGAAAATACACCAATCGAGATGGCAATGATCCAGGTTAATGTGGTGGAGGTGATAGCAATTAAGAAAGAACTCCAGATATATTGACCTAAGATGGTCGTTACAGGCTGCTGATATTGAAGGGAATATCCCAAATCTCCTCGTAATACATTGCCTGCCCAAACAAAATAACGCTCTATAATTGGCTTATCTAAACCGTATAATGCTTTTAGTTCTATTTTTCTCTCTGGACTTAGCTTAGGATTGGTATCAACATAGTCACCGGGAGTCAGCGCAAAGAGAAAAAAGATTAAGAGAGAAGAGCCGATTAAGGTCGGGATCATAATCATCAGTCTTTTGAACATGTAGGTTTTCATTGAGAGAGCGCCTCCTAGCTAAAACATAGATGGAAGGGTTACCTTTCATTTGATATAACGAATGAATGATGAAGGAATATGCTCAGTCCTACCTATCAAGTGCATAGGAACTGAGCATGTTCGATGGGCGTTTTATTCCACAATTTTCAGATTAGGTAGGCTTGAGCTTATCCCGGTGTAACCGTTTGGTTCAAATCCTTCCACTCGTGCATTATGTCCTGATAAAATTTTTCGATAATTCAGGAAAATAAAAGGGGGATCGTCGCTTAATGCTTGATAAAGCTCCTTATAAGCTTCCTTGCGTTTTTCAATATCAAGCGTCCCTACACTTTTTGCGAGCAGTTCATCGACCTTGGGATTGGAATAACCATGTGTATTAGTAAAACTACCGCCGCCTGTAGAAGAAAACTGAACAACACCATCTGATGGATCACCTAGCATGGTAG